>JBEBRN010000056.1:0-19907 GCA_040394775.1 Taishania pollutisoli | reverse complement strand
ATACTCCTCAAACCATCAAGAGAGTGTTTAAATTTATCTCCGAAACTTTAGTTACTTACTATCGTTTACGACAAGTAGACTATAATGGCGATTCAGAAACGTTTGATCCTATTTCAGTAAGACGGAATCCAACAGGTGAGATATTTGTTTCCCCAAATCCAGTGAAAGACGTATTGAATATCGAAACAGAAGTGGAAGTAGCGGGTAATTATACGTTTGCGTTCACGAGCATGTCAGGAAAGCAAGTGGTCAATCAGCGTTACTTAGAGAAAGGGGTGAATCACATTCAACTTAATACAAACGAATTAGCAAACGGTTTTTACTTATTGCAAGTTCTAGATATGAATGGAGTGCTATTAACGACAAAGAAATTAGTGAAGGAAGAATAATGGCGCTTGCAGCATTAGAAATACGGGTATTATTTTACGGCGTAAAGGCATCAATGATATGTTCTAATTCATAGGTTCCATCTGGGTTGAAGATTATAGAAACTATATCAAAGCGTACGTCTTTATCATTATCTTCTTGGACAATGTATTGATTGGCGGCTTTTATCAATTGCAGCTGCTTTCTTCGCGTTACCGCTTCATACGGCTCTCCGTATTCCGTCGTATTACGCGTCTTTACTTCTACGAATATAAGTGTATCTATTGTCTCAAAAATGAGGTCTATCTCTAAATGCTGAAAACGATAATTAGCTGCTAAGAATTTGTATGCTTTCTTCTCTAAGAATTCACGAGCAATTGCTTCACCTTTTTTTCCTAACTCGATATGATTGAACATGTCTACAGTTTTGGAACTAGATTATGTTGTTTTTCCCGACCGTATTCAAAATCTTTTTGTTTAATTACCTTCCCTCTCTTATCAAATATTTTCATCGTACCATGCTTCACTCCTTCTTTATATTGGGTCTCGTTAATTATATTTCCACGTTGGTCATATTGACGCATGTAACCGCTTAACTTCCCGTCTTTGTATTGTGACAAGACTCCGACTATTTTACCACCAGGATAATAAGCCAACCACGTTCCTTCCTTTTTATCATTTTTATAATTCCCTTCTTCCGTTTTCTTAAAATCTTTAGGTGAATAGGCCACATACAATCCTTCTTTGACACTTTTCAACGTAACTTGCCCCTTCATTGGACCGTATTTCATTTTCGACTTCGTTTTCTTTACCTTATACGTCTCAATGGTCTTCACGCCTCCTTTATCAAAATATTCAGTCCAAGTCTTGTTTTTCATTCCTTCCTTATACTCACCAGATACAGTTATTTTTCCTGCTTGATTATAGGAAGTCCATAATCCATCCAATTTTCCTTTTTTAAAAGTTGCTTTATTTTTAACGACACCATTATCCCAATAATTCAACCATTCTCCCTCTTCTAAGCCCGCTACGTAGTTTCCATCCATCAACAGTTTTCCATCTTCATACCATGTTTTCCAATTACCATCTTTTTCGTCTGCTTTGAAGGTGCCCGTTTTGAATTTTGCTCCGTTCTTATAGAAATAATTCCAAGTGCCGTCCTTTTTATCTTTCTTGAATTGAGCAGTATAAGAAACTCTTCCATCTGGATAGAAATAGGTCCAATCACCATCTTGTAAATCATCCAAAAACACCCCTCTCATATCTAAAGAGCCATTGATGGCATACCAAATCCACTGTCTATTTTTTAAACCTTCTGTATAGTATCCAGTCGTTCTTAATTGTCCGTTATCATAATATGTCTGATAAAGTCCATTTAATTTATTGTTCTCATAGTGAGCAAGCCTTTCTAATTTTCCATTATAAAAAAACTGTTTCCATTCACCAGATTTCAGTCCTTGATTGTAACTTCCAGAGACAGCTGTATCACCTGATATCTTATATTCGACAAATGGACCGTCTGGCAAACCATTTTTAAAATGATACACTTCTTTGACATGATTATCAAGATAGCGATCTATCATCTCACCATTTCCATCAACAACCGTCTGAATTGAATCTGGATTCCAAAAAGCTTGAACATACCGAGTCGTGTCAATGTACTCTTCAGTCATCTTAGGCTTCCCATCCAAATAAAAGCTCTTCCAAAAACCAAATTTCCGATCCTTTTTGTACGTTCCTTCCAATACTAAAATACCATTCTCAGACCATTCACGATAAATACTATCTTGTGCATCTAAAACAAAATAACCTTCCTGCTTTTTCTTTCCATTTGGATTATAAAGCATGACTTGACCGTGAAGTTGACCTTTGAAATAATTTCGAACTTCTTCTATTTTTCCTTCCTTACTATAATATTTCCATTCTCCGTGCTCTATCTTTGTTTCCCCTAAATCATCTTTATAATAAGAACCTGTTGAAAGTAGTTTTGTCTTTTTAAAATCATAATAATTCTTGGTAGGTCGCGTCAGATTTCTTTTTTGAACCTCTTGAGAAAAACAAGTTAACTGAAACAAAACAATGAATATAAAGAATATAAAACGCATAAATTATGGATTGATGGAGATAATAATGAACTTTAAAATTAGTAATTATTTAAAATGTGACAAAGTGAACAATACCTTGTATAAAAAAGACAATACCAAATCCAATAAGGATAAAGCTAATAAAGCGCGATATACTTTGAAGAAGTTTTGGTGTTACGAAAGGGCGTAGTTTTTTGGCGGCAAAAACTTTAAAGACATCCATTGAAAAGAAAGTGAAAAGAATGACTGCCAAATAAATAATAATTGGGTCAACAACTGGCATATCCTCCATTTTTTGAATGCCAACGGTAATAACAGTCAACCAATAGATTATAATCATCGGATTGGCGAAATTCCAGAGAAATCCTTTTATAAATAATTTAAAATATTCACGGTTATCAGCTACTCCAAAATAATTCATTTCAATGCCTGTTTCCGTCTCTAGAACAACAGGTACTTTCTTTTTTAAGGTTAGTACACCAAATACAGCAAAGATACCGCCTCCAAAAATCTTTAAAAGAAAAATATGCGAACCGCTCAGTAAATCAGAAACTTCATGATAAAACAAATACGCAATCATGATGTAAATCAAATCGCTGACTAAAACTCCAGCATCAAAACTTAATGCCGCACGGATGCCTTTATGAATGCTTGTCTCAATTAACAAAAAAAAGGATGGCCCTAGCATAAAGCTCAAGATAAATCCTGTTAAAAGTCCTTTAAAAATAATAAATTCCAATCTGCAATATTTTCAGAAATAAGTTAAAAAGACGATTAAGGTAAAAATGTTTCCTGTAACCACCAAATTTTAGTGGAAATTTATAGTGGATTTTTTATTTTCACTTTATACGACTCACTTTTTTGTACTTTTGAACAGGATAAATTACACATGACATTTTTCATGAAATAGGTTCTTTTTAAAAAATAATAGTATGTATATCATTCACCCTTCTTTAAAGGAATTTAAGTCACACATTGTTGACATAGAAAACAATCCAGATCAATGGAAATACCTTGGTGACAAACCTTGTATTATTGAGTTTTCCGCTACTTGGTCTACACAAAGCACAGAGATGGCACCCATATTGGAAGAACTAGCAGAAGAGTACAACAACAAAATCTATATCTATCGTGTAGATATCGAACAAGAAGAAGCTGTTTTTAAAGCCTTTGATGTTGAAATCATCCCAACATTTCTCTTTTGTCCTCTTCAAGAGGCACCACAAAAAGCGGTTGGAGTATTTAGTAAGTCAACGTTGAAAGAAGGTATTGAAGAAATCTTATTGTGCCAAAAGACATAAGTTGTTCATGGAAGAGTACTTATAATTTAAGCATCAACCTGCTTGTTCAACTTGAATTTTCCGCACCCTATTTTTGATTAAGCAGTCATATAACAAGACAATAATTTTAAGTACTTCTATAGAATTCTAATTTTTATTTCCACCTGCTTAAAGATTACTGAAATTATTAATTACTTTTGTCCAAGTATTTTTTTTACTAAAAGTAAGATTGTATGAAGACTGCGTCAGCAAATAAAAATTTAGAAGAAATTATCGCTAAAGTAGAATCCAAAGGAATTCTAGCAAAAGGTTTAGTGGATGATTTAAAATCGTTGAGAGAATTAGCGCTAAAAGAACAAGATCCATTAGTGGTAAAAGTGTTGCGATTAACATACGAATACCTTAGTGAGCGCGAGACTTTTGATGTCAGCGCACAATTTGAAGAAGATGAAGATGGCGAGTACGCAATTGAGGTAGAAGAGAAAGACAATTTATTGTATCTTTTAAACTTATTGAAAAAAGCAGATCACAAAATAAATCGTGAAGAAATAAAAGATTATCGTACAGCATTGAAACAAGAATTATACTAATTTTTAGTAGTTGTATTTAAAAAGCGGGAACTGATTGGTTCTCGCTTTTTGTTTTTAAAAGAAATCCATTATTTTTGTGTAAAATTATTTTTATGGGAAGAGCATTTGAATATAGAAGAGCGGCAAAAGAAAAGCGCTGGGGAAAGATGTCCAGAATATTTCCTCGATTAGGAAAAGCAATAACATTAGCGGCAAAAGAAGGTGGTGGTGACCCCGAGACAAACGCTCGTTTACGTACTGCTATTCAAAATGCTAAGGCACAGAACATGCCTAAAGATAATATTGAGAATGCTATTAAGCGTGCGACACATAAAGATATGGCTGACTTTACCGAGATTTTTTACGAAGGTAAAGGACCTCACGGTGTGTTAGTATATATTGAATGTGCCACTGATAATTCAACACGAACAATTGCCAACTTAAAATCCTACTTTAATAAAGTCAACGGTGCTATTGTTCCAAACGGACAATTAGAATTTATGTTTGACAGAAAAGCCGTTTTCGAAGTTACAGCTGCAGATAATGTAGATGTTGAAAGTTTAGAATTTGAATTAATTGATGCTGGCTTAGAAGAAATTGATGCTTCCGATGAAAACATTACTATATTCGGCGACTACACCGCTTTTGGCACACTTCAAACTGCTTTAGACGGTATCGAAGGCATTGAAATCACAAAGTCTAGCTTACAGCGTTATCCGACAACTCCTATCGAATTAACAGAAGAACAAATGGTGGATGTCGATAAGTTAATGGAAAAAATCGAAGACGATGATGATGTTCAGCAAGCATTCACCAATATCGGATAATTAACCTATTTACTTCGTTTTAATTAAAGCGTTGATTGGAAAACTACAAGTCAACTTATTCAACGTTGGTCTTTAGTAAGAACAAGAGAAAGATAATAAAAGCCACTGTTGTGGAAGCAACAGTGCTTAATAAAATGCGCAACGATGTAAAAACAAATTCATCTAGCGCAAAGCTTTCCAAGATAAAAAACCATAGGTTATGCATTAAGACAAGCGTCAATAGTAGAATGAAGAAACGCATTTTTGACGAATACTTATTATTGGCATCGTTTCCTCGAATATAATCTTCGTTGGGAGCAATCAATTTAAACAACGATGGGCGGATATACGCCGCAAAAACCATTGCAGAGGCGTGTAATCCGTAGGTGCTCATAAAAACATCAATGATGCTGCCGATTAGAAAAGCGATGAGTAATATTTTTACTAAATTCATTCGGAAGGGAAGAACCATAATGAATAATGGACTTATCATAATGCACGTTCCAAGTCCAAGTTCTATTCGATTGAAAATAAGCACTTGGCTGAACACAATTAATAAAGCCCCTATAATATATCTAAATAAGTAAATCATTCTTGCCTTTCCTCTTCTGTAAGTGATTCATCTAATTTAACAAACTCTTGTTTTTTATTATTTTTAATTATATAAACATTGGTCAAGCGTCTGAAATCTTCTTCATACCAAATATCAATGTTCCACATAGACTTCGCTCCATCTCGTTTAAAGCTAGAAATCTTACCGACATAAAGACCTTCTGGGAAAACACCACTAGCACCTCTTGTGACTACTCGCGACCATTTCTCTAAAGTGATGTCACTAGAAATACCATCTATCTGCCCTCTTCTTGGTTGAATACCATCCCAGTTTAACAAACCATAGGCACCATTTTTCTCCACTTTTACATCAATATATATCTTTGCAGACAATACACTTTTTACTAAACAGTAACTTTTAGACACGCTGTGCACAACACCTACGATTGCCTTGTCTGTAAAAACACCCATTCCCTCTTTGATGCCATCATCGGAACCTCTATTTAGGGTGATGTAGTTGTTGCGTTTATTATAAGTAGAATAAATTACTTGTGCTGGAATATACTTTAAAGTACTATCTCCAATAAGAGTGTCTCTAAATTGGACGGTGTCCATAATAATCTTTAAGCGATCTATTTCTGCCCGTAACTTTTGATTTTCTTCTTGAAGTTCTCTATTGGCTAGAGGTGTATTGATAAATTGTGTGAGCTCATTGCTTTTTTCTAAAATCGCACCACTAATGGAATTTGTCGATGTTATAAACTTTACATGAGGAGTGTTATAATTGCTTACATACAAATAAATAGCGATTATCTGTAAGGCTGCAAATAGCATAAATAACTGAAATTTCTTTAAAAAAGCAATTAAATCCTTCATTATATTCAAAAACAAAGTCCTGAAAATTCAGGACTTTAGACAAAATTAAACTATTTTTTTAATCTTTTATCAAGAATTGGAATCTCTCAATGTTTTTCAATGCTATTGATGTCCCTCTCGCTACTGCCCTAAGTGGTTCTTCAGCAATATGAACTGGAAGTTTTGTCTTGGAAGAAATTCGTTTATCCAAACCTCTTAGCATTGAACCTCCTCCTGCTAGGTAAATACCTGTTCGGTAGATATCTGCGGATAATTCGGGAGGCGTCATTTCCAACGCACTTAAGATAGCTTCCTCAATTTTAGAAATTGCTTTATCAAGTGCATGTGCGATCTCCACATAGGAAACGATAATTTCTTTTGGAATTCCTGACATCAAATCACGTCCACGAACAGCGAAATCTGGTGGTGGATTATCTAATTCAGGAATCGCAGCGCCCACTTCGATTTTTAATTGTTCTGCTGTACGCTCACCAATTAATATATTGTGTTGACGACGCATATATTCTTCAATTTCTCTCGTGAAATCATCACCTGCTACACGGATGGACTTATCTGCTATAATTCCTCCTAGTGCAATAACGGCAATTTCTGAAGTACCTCCACCTATGTCAATAATCATATTTCCCATAGGTTCTTCTACGTCAATACCAATACCGATTGCAGCTGCCATTGGCTCATGAATCATATAGACTTCTTTAGCTCCAGCATGCTCACAAGAATCTCGCACCGCTCTTTTTTCTACCTCTGTAATTCCAGACGGAATACAAACAACCATTTTAAGTGTTGGTGTAAACAGCGTTCTTCCAGGGTTAATCATCTTGATCATCCCTCTAATCATCGCTTCTGCACTTTGAAAATCAGCAATAACACCATTCTGAAGTGGTCGTATCGTCTCGATTAACTTATGCGTTTTCCCGTGCATCTGTTGCGCTTTTTTACCAATCGCAACGATAGCACCAGTTTGGATGTCTTTTGCAACGATTGAAGGTTCGTCAACAACTACCTTATCATTCATGATAATAAGCGTATTTGCTGTTCCTAAGTCAATTGCAATTTCTTGTTGTAAAAAACTAAATAATCCCATTCTTTATGATTCCGCTATCTAAATTAACCTTTGTTCTTCAGTTGTGGCAGTTAATATTACACTTTATATTCGTAAAACTGTGTTTTTTGTTTCAAAAAATCAAATAAAATATCAATTAATGTTTAAAATGCCTATTTCCGGTGAAAATCATGGCCATCTGGTTATTATTGCAATATTCAATTGACAGCTTATCTTTTATCGAACCTCCTGGTTGAATAACGGTGTCTATTCCTTCCAAATGGGCGATTTCTACACAATCAGGAAATGGGAAGAAAGCATCAGATGCCATGACTGCTCCTTTTAAATCAAAATTGAAGCTTTTTGCTTTATGTATTGCTTGATTTAAAGCATCAACACGAGATGTTTGTCCGGTTCCACTTGCTAATAGTTGATTTCCTTTAACTAAAACAATCGTATTTGACTTGGTGTGCTTCACTAATTTATTTGCAAAAATTAAATCTTCTATTTGAGCATCCGTTGGTTGAGCTGTAGTTACAGAGGTGAAATTATCTTTTGACTCTACTAAAACATCTTTGTCTTGCTCTAAAACGCCGTTCAAAATAGTTCTGAATTGTCTCACTTGTGTAGGATATTTCTTCAAAATAAGAATGATTCTATTTTTCTTAGATTGTAATAACTCAATTGCTTCAGAATCAAATGAAGGTGCAATGATTACTTCACAAAACAAATCATTTGCTAATTCAGCCGTTGCTAAATCAATATTCTTGTTTGCTATTAAAATACCTCCGAAAGCAGAAACAGGATCCGCTGCCAATGCTGCTGCGTATGCCTCTTTCATTGTAGGGCGAGTTGCCATTCCGCAAGCATTATTATGTTTTAAGATGGCAAAAGTAGGTGCCTCATCTCTAAAGTCGTACATCAAATTAACGGCTGCATCAACGTCCAATAAGTTATTGTACGAAAGTTCTTTTCCGTGTAATTTCTCAAAAATAGCATCTAAATCACCATGAAAAAACCCTTTTTGATGCGGATTCTCTCCATAACGCAATATTTGACTGCTCATGATGCTTTGCTTGAAAGCTTGTTCTTCATCTTCTTTCGCAAAATACTTGTAAATCATTCCGTCATAATGAGAACTGACATTGAATGCTTCTTTGGCAAAACATTGACGATCTTCCAATGTCGTTACAACATCATTTGATTTTTCGAAAATTGTTAATAAAGAGCTGTATTGATCTTGAGAAGGAATAATAACTACATCCTGATAATTCTTTGCAGCTGCACGAATCAAGGCGATTCCACCAATATCAATTTTCTCTATAATCGCAGCATGATCTGCTCCTGATTGAACTGTTTTTTCAAATGGGTACAAATCAACTATCACTAAATCAATAGAAGGAATTTCAAACTCTGCAATTTGGCTTTGGTCCTCAGCTAAATTTCTACGGTTTAAAATTCCACCAAAAACTTTAGGGTGCAGTGTTTTCACTCTTCCTCCCAAAATAGAAGGATAAGAAGTTAAATCTTCTACTCGTTCAACTGGAACGCCTAATTCTTCAATAAATGCTTGTGTTCCTCCTGTAGAGTAAATTGTTACACCTGCCTTTTGAAGATGTTGAATGATTGGCTCTAATCCCGATTTATCAAAAACCGATATCAAAGCACTTTTAATTTTTACGTTTCCCATATTAAAGTTGTAAGAAGAGTTGTTTCGCATTACTTGTAAATAATTTAACCGCGATGGCTAATAATATAATTCCGAATACTTTTTTCAAGATTGCCATTCCACCGACACCTAGTATTCTTTCTATTTGTTTAGACAAAATCAATACGACATAGACCACTGCCATATTAAGGATAATAGCAATGATAATATTAATCGCAGCAAATTCAGCTCTTAAGGCAACGATAGTCGTCATACTTCCTGCTCCAGCAATTAACGGAAAAGCTAGTGGTACAATACTCGCTGTTTTTCCAGTTGCTTCATCTCTGAAAATTTTCACACCTAAAATCATTTCTAAACTCATGGCGAATAAAATAAATGAACCAGCAACCGAAAACGACTGAATATCAACACCTAATATCATTAAGATCGATTCTCCTAAAACTAAAAAAGAGACCAAAATCAAGAGTGCCACAATCGACGTGAAAAGTGGATGAATATTACCTGTTTTCTGTTTCAAATTAATAATAATCGGAATGGTACCAATTATATCAATTACAGCAAAGAGAACCATTCCTGCTTTGAATGTTTCAAAAAAATCAAATGAAGAAAAAAAGTTTCCCATTTTATATTAATCTAATTGTTTAGTATTGTTTTTTCTATAATTACAGGGAAATAAGAATGTTCTAACACTTGAACAGCTTTTTGTATTTCCTCTGGAGATGTACATTTTTCAATCGAAGTATAAATCTGAGCGATGAACATTCCACGATCATATACTTCATTCACAAAATGGACGGTAATCCCAGATTGTTTGTCTTTATTGTCAAAAATTGCGCGATGAACATTCATTCCATACATTCCTTTACCACCATAATTTGGCAGTATAGCAGGATGAATATTTATAATACGATTAGGGAATAATTGAATTAATTTTAGTGGGATTAGCTTAAGATAGCCTGCTAAAACAATATAATCAAAATTCTTCTGACAGCTCTCAAAGAATGCATCATCGTTTGACATTTCCAATGTAGAAACAAGTTCCACTAAATCGCCAACAGTTTCATCGTATTGTAAAGGCGTGTCAAAATTATTTGACACTATTTTAGTTACTTCAATATGAGTATGTTCCTTAAAAAAACAAGCTATCTTTTTAGCATTTGAACCTGCTCCAGAAATAAAAACACCAATACGCATTTTTTTCATGGCGCAAAGGTAATGGAGAAATAGGGAATAAAAAAATGATTTCGTATGTAATTAGATAAAAAGACGAAAACTTATTTCTATTCCAGTTTTAGAAATAAAAAAAGGCCTTACTGATGTAAGACCTTTTTATAAAATTGATTACTTCTTAGAAGTGGAAAGTCAAGTTTAAACGACCGATAGGACCGAATAAAGGATTAACAATTGAGTTATCAACACCAAAAGATGCAGACTTATTTCCTTTACTTGTAATTGTCTCAACAGTTTGATCTGTTGCTCCAGCTCTTAAACCAACAGTTTCAGAAGTTATTGTTGATTTTCCGTTCATCGACATACCGATTCCCCATCCTAATTCTCCACCAATAGATAATTTAGGGATGATGAAATACTCGGCACCGATAAATGCTCTAACTCCTAATGAGAAACCAACACCTGATTTGTTAGTAAGTTCACGAGTATCTCTTGCGAAACCTTGTCCGTCAACTGTATTACCTAAATTTGTACCGAAGTTGTCAGCAGCATCTGCAACAACAGGAATGGTAGCTGTGCTTTCAGTTAAAGCATTACCATACGTGTACTTTGAAGAAGAAGAAGAAACCATAAATCCGAATTCAGCTCCGTAGAAACCTTGTAAACGTGTATTTCCTTTTCTTTTCTCTAAACCAATAGACAAACCAACGTTTGTACTACCTTGTTTTGCTTTATTTTCTACTTCTGTTGCAATTTCTGGCCATGGATTAGTTGTTGGTGCAGCTTCTGCTCTATTTCCAACCATTACCGTTTGGCTGCTACTAGAAAAACCAAGACGAATACCTCCACGTAATGCCATATCAGCTGTATGAAAATATTTTCCGTTGATAGCAAAACTTGGATTGTTTGGTGTCCAGATATTTCCTGCGTGATTATTGTCAGCAGTTTTACCAAAAATATTTCCAATGTAATCTAATAAAGGAACTGCATCAATACCAATTGCCCAATCTCCAGCCTCTGGTAAATAATTTTCTCCTTTTTTAGAAGTCAAATCTTGTGCGAAAATAGAAGAAGCTCCCAAGATAATCGCGATACTCAAAATTGTTTTTCTCATAATTCAATAATTTAAATATTTTACAAGTATATTAATTATTGTTAAATAAAAAACAACAATTTTATAATTTAACATTCATAAGTTTAGTCATAATCGGACATTACACTAGTTATCAACAATTACAAAGTCGTTTATTAACACGCTTATTTGATTAAATATTAGAAAATTAGAACTGAATTTGTCAAATGCAGCACTCAAAGAAAAGCTTTACAGGCTAACTAAAACCACTAACAATCAGATGATTAAAGAATAAAAATTAATTAATGCAACTGAAATAGATGAATTAAAATAGAAGATAAAAGAATCATTCAAAAAGATTGTGAATGAAAGGAAACTCAAATAAGAACCAAATAGCTCGTCTATTTTTAAAGAGAAAATAAAATCAATATTTTATTGCTAAATATGCTATTCATTTAAAAACAGCCATTTAAAGCACATCTTTTCCGATGTCTTTACGATAATAAGCATCTTCAAATTCGATGTTTTCAATAGCTTTATACGATCTTTCAATAGCAACATCAAGCGTTTTTCCAAGAGATGTAACTGCTAAAACTCTACCTCCAGCTGATAACACGGCGGGTCCGTCAGATTTTGTTCCTGCATGAAACACAAGACTATCCGTTGGGAGATTCAATCCGTAAATCTGCTTTCCCTTTTTGTACGCTTCAGGATATCCTCCTGAAACCATCATTACAGTGGCAGCACTACGGTCATCAAATTGAATATCACGTTCAGAGAGCGTCCCTGTTGCAACACCTTCAAATAAATCTAAAAGATCCGATTTAATACGAGGAATCACTACTTCTGTTTCTGGATCACCCATTCGGCAATTATATTCAATAACATATGGATCACCTTTGACATTGATTAGTCCAAAGAACACAAACCCTTTGTAAATCAAGTTATCTTCTTTCAACCCACGAATGGTAGGCTTAATTACTTGCGTTTCGATTTTATCTAAGAATACAGAATTAGCAAAAGGCACAGGAGATACAGCTCCCATTCCACCTGTGTTTAGTCCTTTATCTCCTTCGCCAATTCGTTTATAATCTTTAGCTTCTGGTAAAATTTTGTAGGACTCTCCGTCTGTAATCACAAAACAAGATAATTCTATTCCTTTTAAAAATTGTTCAATCACCACTTTTGAGCTTGCTTCACCAAACTTTTCATCGGCTAACATCTCTAAGAGTTCTTTTTTAGCCTCCGCTAGCGTGTCTAAAATCAACACTCCTTTTCCTGCAGCCAATCCATCCGCTTTTAAAACGTAAGGAGGTTTCAACTTTTCTAAAAATTTAAATCCTTCATCGATTGTATCTTTTGTAAAAGTTGCATATTTAGCAGTTGGGATATTATGTTTAAACATAAATTGCTTAGCGAAATCTTTACTTCCCTCTAATTGTGCTGCTTCTTTAGAAGGTCCGATAACGGAAACTCCTGATAATTCTGTGTCATTAGAAAAGTAATCGTAAATTCCTTTTACCAATGGTTCTTCTGGACCAACAATCACATATTCAATCTCATTCTCTAAAACAAACGCCTTTATAGCTTTAAAGTCTGTTGGATTAAGTGGAACATTGGTACCTACTTGTTTCGTTCCAGCATTTCCTGGAGCAATGAACAACTTATTTAACATGGAGCTTTTCGCCATTTTCCACGCTAAAGCATGTTCTCTACCTCCTGAACCAAGTAAAAGTACCCTCATATTAAAGTTTTATATGTTTTTTAGTATCGATTCTATAATTAATCGTCCGTCTTCGTTTCCTAAGGCAGCGTCTGCAGCTCTTTCGGGATGAGGCATCATTCCAAAGACATTTCTCCCTTTGTTACAAATTCCTGCAATATTATTAATTGAGCCATTTGGATTAAATTCATCTCCTAACTGCCCTTCTTCTGAACAATATCTAAAAATCACTTGATCGTTATCCAAAATACTTTTACGGGTATCTTCAGGAGCGAAAAATCGGCCTTCACCGTGAGCAATCGGAATTTTGTATGCTCTACCTCCATCTAGTTCTTTAGTAATAACTGTACTGTTATTAGCTGGTTTTATATGAACGTTTTTACAAATAAATTTCTGATTGTTATTATGCAATAAAGCGCCTTCTAAAAGCCCACTTTCTGACAAAATCTGAAATCCATTACAGATTCCTAAAACATAGCCCCCTTTGTTGGCATGTCTAACGACTTCGTTCATAATTGGAGATAACTTTGCTATTGCACCTGAACGCAAGTAATCACCAAAAGAAAATCCACCAGGTAGCACAATAAATTCTGCTCCTTGTAAATCGGTATCTTTATGCCAAAGGTTTACAACTTCTTGTTTTAAGATATCTCTCAAAACATACATCATATCCTCATCACAATTTGATCCGGGAAATGTTACAACTCCAAACTTCATGAAAATTTCAATTAAACTTTTACAAAAGTAGCAATAAAGAACCAATAAAGAAATTGAGTTTACTGCTAAGTGAAGAAAAATTTAAGAAATGAGAAAATAAGGATGGAATAAAATGCGATTAATTGAAGGAATTTATTTTTTTTCTTCAATAATACAATGGAAAATAAAATAGCCAAAGGAATAACGATTGTATGAATCAACCGTATGTCTTCAAAAAATAAATAATAATATGACGAAGAGACGGCGCTAATGGTCGTTAAAATAACATATCCAAACGTATATCTCTTAAGGTGAAGTGTTAATGTTGTTACTACAAAACTTACCGTCGTTATCACGATAAGAAACGTTATTAATAAAATAATTAAGTCGAAAAAATAATTGAGTGGTATTAGAGGAACGTTTTCTGTCCAATTCCTAACAATATATGAAAAAGGTATTTTAAAGAGATATAGGTAGAGACCTATAAAAAGTTGAGGAACCAACCATCCGGCAATGTACAGGGTTAGTTCTCGCGTTTTATAGGCTTTTAAAAAAAGACTTAAGAGGTAAAATAGAGGAAGTGCGAAATAAAAAACGGGAAAAAAAGAGGCACCTACACCTAATAAAAGCCCCATATTGAAGTATATTTCTAAATGCTGTTTATTAATCGTAATTCGAGATAATAAAAACAGCGCTAAAATTAAAAATAGATGAAAGAGTAAAGCACCGTCAAAAACGCTAAACTCATGTGTATTAGTGAGTAATATAATATAAATAAAACCAGGTAAAAGCGTACTTTGCTCATAATAGTTTAACTTATTAAATACCCAGTTTAGTAGTATTGCGTTGACAAAAATAAATCCGCCACACAAAAGAATGTTAACAAAAGAGCTTATTTGAACATTTCCCCAAAGACCAAGATAAAACGTATTATCACTCTCGAATGTATACAGTCCTTCTTGAAAAGTTGTATGTAATAATACATAAAGAATGATTAAACTTGGAAAGAGCAAAAGGCTGACAAGATTAATTTGGGAAAATACTCTAAACATATATCCTTTTTAATTCGTTTTAACTTCTTCTTTCAATACAAAGCACTTTGATTGTGGAATCAATCTTCTTTTTTTCTGACAGTACGTTGTTCGATACGTTTTTCATAATCTTTTCCTTGAAAAATGCGTTGAACAAAAATACCTGGTGTGTGAATTTGATTTGGATCTAATGATCCTGCTGGAACTAACTCTTCTACTTCTGCAACTGTAATTCTACCAGCCATTGCCATCATCGGGTTGAAATTTCGAGCAGTTGCTCTGTAAACCAAATTTCCTTCCGTATCTCCTTTCCATGCTTTAACGATTGAAAAGTCGGACGTTAATGCTTCTTCTAAAATATGAGGTTTGCCATTATAAACACGTACTTCTTTTCCTTCAGCTACTTCTGTTCCATAACCTGTTGGTGTATAAAACGCAGGGATTCCTGCTCCGCCTGCTCTACATTTTTCAGCTAACGTTCCTTGTGGTGTCAAAATAACTTCTAACTCACCACTTAACATTTGTCGTTCAAATTCTGCATTTTCCCCCACATATGAACTAATCATCGTTTTAATCTGCTTCTTCTGTAGTAAAAGACCTAAACCAAAGTCATCTACTCCCGCATTATTTGAAATACACGTTAAATTTTTAACGTCCATCTTCACTAACTGCGCAATGGAATTTTCAGGAATACCACATAGTCCAAATCCTCCGACCATCAAAGTTGCTCCGTCTTTTACTCCTTTTAGCGCCTCTTCCGCATTTTTAACTACTTTATTCATCTGTGAAATCTTATTTATATTGTAAACTCGCTTGTTTCGCCTTCCTTGTTTGTGTCGTCTGTTTCCGGTGAGCAACTAAACTCACTTTCATCGTAATGTGCTGGCTTGACAAAATCTCCTTCAGTTAATTTTAACGCAGGATTAGCATACGCTTTCTGCATGTAGTATCCATAAATTGGTAATGCCATTCGAGCACCTTGACCCCATAACATACTTCTAAAGCGAATGGCTCTTTCTTCTCCACCTACCCAAACGCCTGTTACTAGATTAGGTGTTAAGCCCATGAACCAACCATCTGAATTGCCTTGAGTAGTTCCTGTTTTTCCTGCTGTTGGATATTTAATTCCACCCCAATTATAATAGGATCCTCTTATACTGCCCGCAGTTCCACCTTCAACAACAGAACGCATCATGCTCAAGGTGGCAAATGCTACATTTTCATTTAATGCTTCATTTACTACTGGACGTGCATTATAAATCACATTTCCATTTCTATCTTCAATACGAAGAATCGTTGTCGGTTCAATATAAATTCCATTATTGACAAAAGTAGCTTGTGCAGCAACCAACTCATACAAAGATAAATCCATCGTACCTAAACACATTGCTGGAACAACGTCTGCTGGATTTAAGTGAATACCCATGGCTTGTAAGACTTTATCTACCGTTGGAGGTCCTGCTTTTGCACCCATCGATTGCATAATTGCCACTGTAATATTGTTCATCGAGTTTTGCAATCCTCGGCGAACAGTTACTGGTTTACCATCCATTTTACCGTCCGAATTTCGGGGGCACCACTGACCATCAGGATGACCTTTGGAATCGAATTTATCGACACAATGTTGAATATTTGGGAATGTCGTACAAGGCGTTATCACGCCCATCGTCATTCCTGACGCATAAATAAATGGTTTTATTGTTGAACCTACTTGTCGTTTTCCAAGACGCACATGATCATATGCAAAATGTTCCATATCATAGCCGCCAACCCACGCTTTCACGAACCCAGTTCCAGGTTCAATACTTAACAATCCACTGCGTAAAAATGCCTTGTAATAACGAATGGAATCGTAAGGCGTCATGGTGGTATCTATTTTTCCTTTCCATGAGAAAACTTCCATTTCTGTCGGTTCATGGAAGGTCTTCAATATTTCTTTTTCAGACAATCCTGCTAGTTTAAGTGTTCTATAACGATCACTTACTCTCATGGCAGAATTCATGATTTTATCAATTTGATCTCTTTTAATATCATTGGCAAAAGGATAAAACTTTGTAGTCTTATTGTTTTTATCAAACGCTGGTTGTAAATTCTCTCGAAGATGTCTTTCTACAGCTGATTCTGCATATTGCTGTAAATCAACATTAATCGTTGTGTAAATTTTTAATCCATCGTTATAAATATTCCAAGGTGTGCCGTCTTTCTTTTTATAAATTAAGTCCCCTTTCTCGTCCTTTTTAGAAAATAATTGAGCTACTTCTAAACGTATAGATTCTCTAAAATAGGGTGCGATACCTTCTTTGAAATCCACACTTTTATAATCCGTCGTAATAGGAATTTGAATTAAAGAATCATATTCCTCTTTGGTAATTTTAACATTTAAGGCCTCGTTGTTTTTCTTGCTATTTCTATACCACTGAAAAAGCACTTGATTTCTTCGAGAGACCGTTCTCAAACTATCTTTTTCCCGTGCTTGACTAATGTCTTCTTTAGGAACCCGCTCTACAGCAACACCAGTTCTATTTGCTAGTATCTGTTTATAATTTCGTTTCGTGAAGCTATATGGATTGTATAAACTAGGATTCTTACACATACCAACGAGAACCGCCGACTCTTCCATTTTTAAATCCTTAGCAGACTTGTTAAAGTATACTCTAGCTGCATTCTCTATCCCAACAGCATTGTACAAAAAGTCAAACTGGTTGAGATACATCGTAATAATTTCTTCTTTAGTATAACGTTCTTCCAAACGTGTTGCCGTAATGTTTTCCTGCGCTTTTTCATCCACACGCCCCATTAATCGGCTTAACTTACTAGGGACAGGAGCGTGCATTCCTTTGGAACGTTGGTCTTCTTCTTTTTCACGTTGTTTAAGAGTATAAAGCAATTTAGCCAACTGCTGGCTAATGGTAGAACCACCACCAGCGCCTCCCATCTTTACAATGGCACGACCTAAAGATTTAAAGTCAACTCCAGAGTGCTCATTAAAGCGTTCATCTTCTGTGGAAATAAGTGCAGAGGTAATAAAGGGAGAAATATCTTTGTATTTAACCGTTGTTCTGTTGATTTGCCAATAACGCCCTAATTCCGTTTTCCCATCGTCAGAAAGAACAATTGACGCCTGTAGTTCTGGAGGATTTTCAAGCATTTCAAGAGAAGGTAAATCTTCTTCAGATTGAGCCGCTAATAAAACAACAATTAATAGCATTGGTGATAACCCAAACAACCAAAATAGAACCTTTATGAAAGTAGTATTTGGCTTTTTAGTTTTCTTTTGCTTTGAACCTTTATCTTTTTTTTCACTCACTGTCTGAACAATTTAAAACTCTCAAATTTAATTAATTTTTTGATTTTTTACTACTCCAAGATATTTACGCCTCTAAATAAGCATTTGAGACAAAGTCAAACCACTACATATCAGCCATTTATACTAAAAAATCTTTTATTCAACGAATAAAATAGTAGTTAAATTCCGTGTTCTATTTGACGCGTTCTTTCATATAAAATCATACCGGTAGCAACTCCTACATTCAGAGAAGCAATCTTCCCTAGCATAGGAATTCTAGCAGCAATATCAGCCATTTTTAAAATATCTGATGTGATACCGTCTTCTTCTGAACCCATGACAATAGCTACCATTCCTCTTAAATTCACTTCATACAAAGGCGTCGCTGTTTTCTCCGTACACGCAACAATACGTAATCCGCTTTGTTGAGCATAAAATAAATCGTCTTTGAAATTATTCGATTTACAAACAGGAACGCGATTTAATGCACCTGCTGAAGTTTTAATAGCATCTGCTGTTACTTGCACTGATCCTTTAGCTGGAATGATAATCGCTGTTACTCCCTGACATTCAGCCGTTCTTGCAATAGCTCCAAAATTACGTACATCGGTCAATCTGTCTAAAAACAAAAAGCAAGGTCTCCCTCCTTCTTCCACAGCAGCATCAATCATAGTACGTAAGTCATGGTAAGCAATGGGCGCCATGAAAGCAATAACTCCTTGATGATTTTGAGTCGTCAATCGGTCTAATTTCTCATGCGGCACATATTGAAGATTGTAATCTTTGCCTGCTAAAGCTTCTTTTAGTTCATAGAAAAGTTCCTTATCCAATCCTTTTTGGATAAGAATTTTATTAATCTCTCTTCCAGCAGTAACAGCTTCTAAGACTGCTCTAATACCGAAAACTAAAGACGTATCGGGTGCTTTTTCTCTTTTAAAATGAGAAGAATTCCTATCCTTTTGAAAATGATTTTTTTCCATGTTGCAAAAGTAGGATAAAATAAGATTAGTCGCTGTTTAAGAGATTATTTTATTTTGAGGTACTGAGTTCCAATTTTTAATGATGCTTGAAATATCAATTCTTTATTTTTCTTTTACTTTTTGGCCGGCAAAAAGAGAAAAAGCTCTGCTTTTGAAGACGTGAAAACGAGAAACGGCTAGTGCCGAAGTTTTGAGGAAAAACCTCCTCGTCGTGATCTTTTTCGTCACCCAAATCTTCCTCATTGCTTGTAAAAATAAAACTCGCTAGCGCTCAGACAGTTATTTTTACTACAGCAATTTACCTTCGGTGCTACTTCGTGGTCGTCGTTTGGGTCCCAACGAAAAAATCAATACGACATCCTAATCACTCGTTGCGTTTAGAATTGTCATTTATCTGTAAAAAATTGTCGATACAATATGTTATCACCTCAAAATAAATTTAACCCCTGTTTAAAATTAGAATATCTTGAAAGGATTTTACTTTAAATCAGCACATCTAATTGGTCTATTTCTATTATTTACTTTTTCAAAATAAAATTGTACTTTTAGTATTCAATGGTATTTTATTAAAAATAGTCGCTCCATTTAATATTTAGCTGTATTTTTATTCGTTACATGCCAATAATATGCATATTTGAAAACCTTAAAACCTATTTAAACCAGAAAGATGAATTACACAGAAGCTTTTGAAGAACTACAAGCCAT
>JBEBRN010000055.1:0-20456 GCA_040394775.1 Taishania pollutisoli | reverse complement strand
AACACTTATTTCGCTGAAAATCAACCATTTAAGTGACTTTTTAGCGAAGTGTTGAATGTTATAGGATAATAATTTATTGGATGGAGCACTTTATCTTTATAATTTGTTCCAACTCCCGTTAATACAGTAAATCCCAATATCGGCCGAAAGCGACTTTTATTGTTCAAAATGTGGTATTCTATTGACGCTCCAATTAAATGATTTTGGAGAGAAAATGACGGTTTATTCCACATATTACCTGTAAAATGATAAGCGAATGATAATCTGAAACTACTTAATTCTTTGTTCCATTGATAGCCTACTTGAGCCACCGTTTCTGAATTAGCATTATGCTTTTGAAAATTAAATGACCCAATTTCTTCTATACTAAAAACAAGTCCTGATTTTTTTTGAGATAATGCACTTTCTACAAAGTAAAACTGTGTAAGTATGACTGTTAAAATTATCCAAAAACTGCTATGTTTCACTGTGTTTCTCATTACTTATCTCTTTTTGAAAGTGATATAGAATAATTAACCCCCATTTGAAGAGAAAGCATGTGAAATTTTCCAAAGCCATTACTGTGGCCTAAATAATTAAAAATAGCGTGTTCATATATTTTAAAGCCATATCCCAAGGCAAAATTAAAGAAGACGTTTTTCGTTACCCTAACATCTCCTCCCACTAGCAATTTCATGAATAGAGGTGTTTTTTTATAGCGATTCATCATTCCAGAATAATCTTCCTTATAGTCATCAGGTAAGAAAGTTCCATGTTCATCCATTCTACGATCATAATTATTAGAATGTACTTCTGTGAAAAAGGATGGAGAAAGATAAAGTCCTACTTTTTTTCTTCCTAATAACCTAAATTCATACGTCAAACCAAGATAATGCGATTTGTGCGTATAAATTGGCCAAACTCCATTTCGTCCTTCGAATAGATAACTAAGATAAAAACGACTTGTATTTCTATCACCCACTAATTGAGTGCCAAGAGAAAAGATCGTACAATTAACTATTCCATCTGAAAAATTAATATTATTTGAAACTCCAGCAACTAATCCAATCTCATTTTGAGAAAAGCCATTTAAGGTTATTAAAAATACAAATGTAGTTAGGAATGATTTCATTTCTTACTCTTTTTAGTATAGGCTTTAGTTAACAAAAATGTATAACTAAAACCCACTTTAAAATCAAATGATTGAAAATATTCGGAATGATTAGTCGTGCTAATGAGTATATCTTTATTTCTATATTCTTGTGTCATATATTTCACATAGCGATAACCATAGCCACCTTCAACTATCATAGATAAACCTTTATAGAGATTTACCTGAAAACCCATTGATATATTTCCTAAAAAAGGAGTACTTAAATATAGGTCATTATAGATTATGCCATTTCCATCGCTGTTTTTCACCATTCTTGGAGTCTTATAATCGATATATTCCCTGCTTTTCTTTCTGACTTCTGTAAAAAGTGAAAGTGATAGAGTAGGACTGATAATTTTAGTATTATTTAAAATACGATATCTGGTGTTAATACCCAAAAATGACAATAGTTGTTTACTCCTATATTCGTTGATATCTTTCAGGTCGTTGATAAGATTCAGATTATATACTCCTGAAAATGTTAATGATCCTTTATTAAATTCTAGTTCTGCTCCAACCTGATAAGTAGTATTAATAAAAAGCATTTGAGGAGCATAATAGTGAGAAAAACCCACACTAGTACCTAATACTAAATTTATATTTTTTTGAGCTACTGTATAAGAAGCAAAAGTCAGTAGTACTACTATTAAAAAAGATATTTTTTTCATCTTTCTCCTTTTAGATTATGCTAAAGTTAAAGAAAAAAATTAATTAATAAAATAGTAACACATTTATTTTATTGAAACTTCAGTCTACAATATACACAAAACAAAAGAGGCTGCTCAATATTGAACAGCCTCTTTGCGTTTAAATAAACTTTAATTTATTCGATAGCGTCAGCACGCTTTTTGTACTCGATTGCTTTTTCGTTATTTCCAGTTGCTCTATAAACTTTCACCATATTTAATAGTGTTTGTTTGTCATTAGGACTTTCCGAGAGATACTTCTCTAATGGCGCAATTGCATTGTTTATCGCTTCTTTAGATTCAGCATCCAATTTTTTATATTCGGGACTATTTGTATTTAAATCATCCATCTGCTTAGACAAAAATGCATACTTGTTGATATAAACAGCACCTAACTGATAGTGTGCATCGTAGTAGTCTGGCTTAATTTCAATAGCTTTCTTTAAAGCCGCTTCTGCTTTATCGAAATTATTTTGATTTAAATTGATTGTACCAATATTATACAATAATCTATAGTTATTAGGATCTTGCTCTACTGCTTTATCTAAAAGTGTTTGAGCACTTTCCATGTCATCAATATTAAAATAGTAATTAACACCTGAAATTAGCACATCTTTATCGTTTGGATATTTCTTGATTGCTTCATCAATTAAGACTTTAACTTCATCTAACTTCTCAGCATCCGTTAAATTAGTAATTGCATTCGCATAAGATTCTCCAGGTTTGTAACCAATTTCAGCTAGTTTTTTAAACTTAGCTGCGGCCTCTTCATATTTCTCAGCTGCTTGGTATGAAATTCCTGCATTGTATAGAGAAGTACTATCAACTTTACCAACAACATCGTTAAATTTATACGCTAATTCATAATACGAACCTGCTTCTAAATAGTGCTTTTCATTATACATTTGAGAAGCACCCATATTAAATTGGAAAATATAAGTATTCACGTAATCTTCTACATCTTTTGCGAATTTTTTATCTTGATGAGCTCTTTTCAAAGAAGCTAATCCGATTTCCAAGTTGTCCTCCAAATGTTCCTTCAGATAAACAGTGTCTGTAGCATAAGCTAACATTGATCCGATGTAAATTTTCCCTTTGTAGAACAATGTTTTTGCATTGTTTTCAGTACTTGGATTTGCAGCCGCTTTATCGATATACTCTTTTGCTTTTAAATAACTATCTCGGCAATCTTCCATTCCTTTTGTATCTTGTGCTTGTGCTGCCTGCATAAAGCACATTTCAAAAGTACCATATTCTAATGCAGCTCCTGTTTCATTTACTTTTTGAGCAAATATACCTCCAGAAACAAATAGGGTAGAAGCCAGTAAAAAATTTATTTTTTTCATCTTTTTATTGGTTTAAAAATTATTCGTTATTTTCGTCTTCAATTGTTGTGCCATTGTCTACATCACCATCTAAGTCAACTTCTCCATCAATAAGTTCATCATCTTCGTCTTCTGAACGAGGGATTCTAGCAATTGCAGCAATACCTTGATTATTTTTTAAATTGATTAGTCGAACACCTTGTGCAGCACGTCCCATTACACGAATAGTATCCATGTGCATACGAATGGTGATTCCATTTCTTGTGATAATCATCAAGTCATGATCGTCGGTTACACTCTTAATTCCTAAAAGAGGACCTGTTTTCTCCGTAATGGAAATTGTTTTAACACCTTTTCCTCCACGCTTCGTGATACGGTAAACTGGTTCACCATCTTCAGGGTCATTTAAGAAAGAACGTTTTCCATAACCTTTCTCAGAAACGACAAGTACTGTTTCGGTATTTGGATCATTAATTACAATCATTCCAACTACTTCATTGTCCTTATTGTCTAAATTAACACCTTTTACACCTGAAGCGTTTCTTCCCATCGGTCTAACTTGTGTTTCGTTAAATCGAATAGCACGACCTGCTTTCGTTGCAATAACTATTTCATCAGAACCTGTTGTTAATAATGCTTCTAACAATTCATCTTCTTCACGAATTGTAATCGCATTGATACCATTTGTTCTAGGTCTAGAGTATGCTTCTAAAGATGTCTTCTTAATGATACCTTGTTTCGTACACATAATGATGAAGTTATTCTCCACATATTCTTTGTCCGTTAAATCTTGAACTTTTACATATGCTTTAATTGAATC
This sequence comes from Taishania pollutisoli, assembly GCA_040394775.1. Lineage (GTDB taxonomy): Bacteria > Bacteroidota > Bacteroidia > Flavobacteriales_D > Crocinitomicaceae > 40-80. The sequence goes on along the minus strand of JBEBRN010000055.1, from coordinate 16,493 downwards.
ATCTTGTGAAATACTCAACAAGTTTTGAATTGCTCTTCCTTTCGCTGTTTTACTTCCTTCTGGAATCTCAAAGATACGCATCCAGAAACATTTTCCTTTTTCTGTGAATATCAACAAGTAGTTGTGATTAGTTGCCACAAACAAATGCTCTAAGAAGTCTTTATCACGTGTTGTAGAACCTTTTGAGCCCATTCCACCACGGTTTTGTACTTTGTATTCAGCAGAACTTGTACGCTTGATATAACCAGCATGAGAAATCGTAATAATTACTTCTTCATCAGGGATTAAATCTTCCATACGCATTTCGTTTGCGCTGTACTCAATAACAGAACGTCTTTCGTCACCGTATTTTTCTTTCACATACAATAACTCTTCTTTGATAATATCCATTCGACGAGATTCGTTTGCTAGAATATCTTTCAAGTCAGCTATCAATGCCATAATCTCAGCGTATTCAGTTCTTAACTTATCTTGTTCAAGACCAGTTAATTGTCTCAATCGCATTTCAACTATCGCACGAGACTGAATGTCAGACAATGCAAAACGAGCCATCAAATTCTCTCTTGCTACATCTGGAGATTTCGCTGCACGGATAATTTTGATTACTTCATCGATATTATCAGAAGCAATCACCAAACCTTCTAGTATGTGTGCTCTTTCTTCCGCTTTTCTTAAATCGAATTGTGTTCTTCTAATTATTACTTCATGACGGAACTCAATAAAATACTTGATCAAGTCTCTTAAGTTCAACATCTGTGGTCTTCCATCAACTAATGCGATGTTATTAACTGAGAATGAAGTTTGTAGCGCTGTGTATTTAAATAATTTATTTAATACAACATTTGATATTGCATCACGTTTCAATTCAAAAACGATACGCATACCTGTTCTGTCCGATTCATCGCGAATATCAGAAATACCTTCGATTTTCTTATCATTCACCAATTCAGCAGCTCTTTTAATAAGCTCTGATTTGTTTACTTGATAAGGAATCTCTGTAACGATTATTTGCTCTCTTCCTTGATTTTCTTCAATTTCCGCTTTCGCACGCATAACCACACGTCCACGACCAGTCATTAGTGCTTCACGGACACCTTCGTATCCATAAATAATACCTCCTGTTGGAAAATCGGGAGCTTTAACATATTCGATTAATTCTTCTACTGTAATATCATTGTTATCAACATATGCAATACAACCATCTACCACTTCTGATAGATTATGTGGTGCCATATTCGTAGCCATACCTACTGCAATTCCAGATGCTCCATTTATTAATAGATTAGGAATTTTAGAAGGCATTACTGTCGGTTCTTGTAAACTCTCGTCAAAGTTAGGTTTGAAATCAACTGTCTCTTTCCCTAAATCATCCATGATATCTTCTGATATCTTCATTAAACGAGCCTCTGTGTAACGCATTGCTGCTGGGCTATCACCATCTACAGAACCAAAGTTACCTTGACCATCTACTAGTGGATATCTTAAAGACCATGGTTGCGCCATTCTAACCATGGTATCGTAAACGGAAGAGTCACCATGTGGGTGATATTTACCCAAAACTTCACCAACAATTCTTGCTGATTTCTTGTGTGATTTGTTAGAGCTCACTCCCAATTCTTCCATTCCGAAAAGAACACGTCTGTGAACTGGCTTAAATCCATCTCTTACATCTGGTAATGCACGAGAGACGATAACGGACATTGAATAATCAATGTACGAAGATTTCATTTCATCTTCGATATTGATTCTTATAATTCTACCTCCTTCTGTCATAATGTCAGGTTTGTGCTATATATTGTTTATAAATAAGTTTCCAAAGATAATTAATATTTTGGTATTTAACCCTATTGAATAATAGATGATAGTACGATTTATGAACAAAAATCTGTGAATAAATGTATTTTTATTAAAAGAAACTATTTTTAATTGGACTTATATTTGTTATCATTGTTATCGTTTAGATTTAAACGGTAAAAAAATAGAGAAATGGAAGCAAAATTTTCGCAACGAGTTAAAGATGTCATGAGTTTTAGTAGAGAAGAAGCGCTCCGTTTAGGCAATGATTTCATAAGTGTCGAGCATCTTTTACTTGGAATGATTAGAGAAGGTGAGGGGAAAGCTATAAATATGCTAAAAGGATTAGGAGCTGATTTTAAATTAATTCGTAGAGACCTAGAATTAGAATTATCTAAGAATACATCACCTAATATAAATACAAAAAATAACATTCCTTTAGTGAAGCAAGCTGAACGAGTACTGAAATTCATGTACTTGGAAGCGAAGGTTTACCGCAGTTTCCAAATTGGAACGGAACACCTGTTATTATCGATTTTAAAGACGGATGATTGCTTTGCTTGTAAGGTATTAAATAAATATGGAATTATGTACGATAATGTCGCTAAGAATATGGATGACTCTACTGAGAAATCTGATGAGAATTTAATCCTGCCGAAAGCAGAATTTCCTTCTTCATCTGACGATGAAGGTGATGCTTTTGGAGCAGCTAAGAAACCAGTTGACCCAAAGTCAAAAACACCAATACTAGATAATTTTGGTCGTGACTTAACACGAATGGCTGAAAGTGGAAAATTGGACCCTATTGTTGGTCGTGAGAAGGAAATAGAGCGTGTGTGTCAGATTTTATCTCGTAGAAAGAAGAATAATCCTATATTAATAGGTGAACCTGGAGTTGGTAAAAGTGCAATTGCTGAAGGATTAGCCTTGCGAATTGTTCAACGTAAAGTATCTCGTATTCTTTTTGATAAACGAATCATTTCACTTGATTTAGCTTCTTTAGTAGCTGGTACGAAATATCGTGGTCAGTTTGAGGAGCGAATGAAAGCCGTTATGCAGGAAATTGAGAAAAATCCAGATATAATTCTTTTCATTGACGAAATTCACACCATTGTCGGAGCAGGTGGAGCTAGCGGTTCATTAGATGCTTCCAATATGTTTAAGCCTGCGTTAGCGCGTGGTGAAATGCAAGCAATTGGTGCAACGACTTTGGATGAATATAGACAGTATATAGAAAAAGATGGTGCTTTAGAACGTCGTTTTCAAAAAGTATTGGTAGAACCTACAAGTGTGGAGGAAACAATACAGATTTTAAATAACATTAAAGATAAGTACGAAGCACATCACATGGTAAATTACACACCAGAAGCAATTAATGCGTGTGTTAAATTAACCGAGCGTTATATCACCGATAGACATTTACCTGATAAAGCAATCGACGCCTTAGACGAAGTAGGTTCACGTGTTCATATTTCTAATATTAAAGTGCCGAAAATCATTATCGAATTAGAAAAAGAACTTGAAGAGGCGATTGATAAAAAGAATGAAGTAATTAAGAAGCAGCAATATGAAGAAGCCGCTAAACTTCGTGATGTTCAACGTCAATTAGAAGAAAAACTCGAAACAGAGAAGAATAAGTGGGAAGAAGAGAGTAAGAACCAGCGAATTACGGTAACCGAAGATAGTGTTGCTGAAGTGGTTTCCATGATGACAGGTGTTCCTGTTACCAAGATTGCACAGAAAGAAAGCAAACGCTTAGTAAAAATGGCGGATGAACTTCGTGGAAAGGTTGTTGGTCAAGATGAAGCAGTTGAAAAAGTTGTGAAAGCCATTCAGCGAAATAGGGCAGGACTGAAAGATCCAAATAAACCGATTGGTTCGTTTGTTTTCCTTGGGCCTACAGGAGTTGGTAAGACGCAATTAGCGAAAGTATTAGCGAAATATCTTTTTGATTCAGAAGATTCATTGATTAGAATTGATATGTCTGAATACATGGAGAAATTCTCTATTTCTCGATTAGTAGGAGCGCCTCCAGGATACGTTGGATATGAAGAAGGTGGACAATTGACAGAAAAAGTAAGAAGAAAACCGTATTCAATTATCCTTTTAGATGAGATTGAAAAAGCGCATCCAGATGTCTTTAATCTATTGTTACAAGTATTAGATGATGGGCAATTGACAGACGGATTGGGTAGAAAAGTAGACTTCAAAAACACCATTTTAATCATGACGTCGAATATCGGTGCTAGACAGTTAGCTGACTTTGGTTCTGGTGTAGGTTTTGGTACAAAATCAAAAGAAGAACAGCGTGATGAAAATGCGAAATCTGTGATTCAAAACGCATTGAGAAAGGCTTTTTCACCAGAATTCTTAAATCGTATTGATGATATGATTATTTTCAAATCTCTAAGTCGTGATAGCATCCATAAAATTATCGATATTGAATTAGAGAAATTATACGGAAGATTACACGGTTTAGGATACGATATCAAATTAACGAAGAAAGCTAAAGATTTCATTGTTGATAAAGGATACGATGAACGTTTTGGTGCAAGACCACTAAAAAGAGCGATTCAGAAATATATCGAAGATCCATTAGCGGAAGAAATTATCAAAGAGAATCTTCACGATGGGAACAAGATAACCATGGATGTCAATAAAGAATTAACTGAATTGACGATTCAAGTGACTGATGATAATAAATTAAAAGAAGGGGTTAAGAAATAGATATACAATAGCGGAGCTTAAAATGCTCCGCTATTGATTTAATATCCTATTTAACATAATATAAATTATAGGACAAAATGCAACCGCACAATTCCCAACGTTCATTTGTCAGCTATAATGTATATTATGTCTCCGCTTCGCTGCGGGCTGCGCCTAAATAAAAATTCCTACACGCAAAACCTGCCGCACGTCCCAAGCGGTATTTTGTCCTATAATTAGACATTATGTGTAAATAGCCGCACGGCTCACGCACATTGCGATAAAACTTTTTGCATTCTTTCTGAATTTATGCAAAAAGATTTTATTTCGCAATTTTTCCAACGTACGCCAAGACTTTAAAAATTTATTCTTTTCTCCCTCCGCACATTTAAAAAAAATAATTTTCCCCTCCTAAATTTGCACATTTCCAAGCCGCATAAATCCCGCCCACATACCAAAGCTTGCAAAAGAGCCAATTACTACCAAGCCTAAATGATTGTTACATAGACTGTAAAAGTTTGATTCTTTTAAATTTATTTATTATATTCGCTTTGGAGTAAATTATTAACTAAACTATTAGCCCTTATGAAAGAGAAATACCCTATTAAAACGGATCTGTTCCGCTTTGTTACCTTACGTACACCCAATCAGCTAAATCAAAACATTGTATCAGAATCATTTATTCAGCATCCCGATATTACTCAGAGTAAGATTAGCTCACGTCCCCTTCCCCTTTTCGATGATAATATATTCAAGGAGTACTTGCAATCTTTCCTACCTGTATCAGGCTACAAGGATATAAGAGCCATAAATCCCTCGTTGTATGATTTTTCAAGTCAATTGTTCAGAAACAGGACACAATTACCCAATCTCTCCCCTGAACAAATAAGAAAATACCAGTTGACGCAGGAACAGTTGATTTGGGTATGGGATCAATTGCTTTTTCAGGTAATTGCAAGGTCATCTTCTTATGTTCGGCAGGCAGCTATCCAGATGATCTTTGCAGATAACATCATAAAACACTGGGAAGAAAGAGAAACAGAGACTTTTCGGCAATACCTGAATGCCAAAGTGGTTATTCCTCAGGAAGTCATTACCTGGTTACGATCTTGGTTATACAAGGAATGTGCAGGCGATTTAAAAGGAGTCAATAATCTTGGAATAGCAGACTTTCGAAAAGTAGAACAGGAAGTCTGTTGTTATGTTCCAAGTGAAGTATCACACATCGAAAACATCCTGGCAAGAGAATACAAAGAAAAAAGCACTCGAAATCTTGTAAGAACCGAACAAACGATTGAGATTACTAACGAGAGGGAAATTGAAAACCTAACCCCCTTAGTTTAACTTTTTCGAAATCAAATACAGGAAAATCTAAATATAGAATTCTTCTGTTTGGGGGTGTTGATTATTCTAATGATGGATCATATGGTTCAAATTATACATTAGGGCAATATCTTGAAACTATTGTACAGGCTAAAGAATATAATATTCCCTTACAAAAAGGAGACATTAAAATTGTAAATTCTCCTTTATTTAGTAATGAGTGGAACGGAAAAGACGTATACAAAGAAATTTTAGATCTTGTAAAAGACAACTTTGACATAAAGAATGGAACTTTAATTTTATACGGGTACAGTTGGGGGGGGGCAATTATTGCTCGAATTTTTAAAATATTTTAAACAATCTGGGATAAAAATTTCACTATTAATTACTGTTGACGCAGCAAAAGGATATGTTAGTTTTTCAGTTAATAATGATATCACTGATAATGTAAAATATAACTTAAACCTATATCAAACAAAATTTTATAAGGGTTTTGTTTGGTCACGGGGATGGCCAAATGAGGGTAATAAGGTGAAAAATGTGAACTTGACAGGAGAAAAGACTCCAAGTGGGGATGATATTATTCATTCAAATATCGATGAATATACCCTTCTTTATTGCACACAAATAATCGTTAATGCATTAAAGGATAATTTTTCTTTTTATGATTATACTGAAGCAGAAATAAAATCTCAAATTAAGTCATATGCTTCTCAAGGGTTTTAAATATTATTTTATCACAGTACTTATTTGTGTTATTCTGTGTTATTTTTTACTTTCTTTTTTTGTCATAGGTTATGATGAAGGTATGAATACCTCGAAAACAGCTATTATATGCGCCAAAGTTATGAAATATCTGACTTTTTCATTGGAGTTCTGGGCTACTAAAATAAAAATGCCAGGTATACTGGCTGTTTTACTATGTTTTTTAACAACAACGTTTGTTATTTCTTTTCCTCTGACAGTTATTAGAAACAAGTTTTTCTCAGAAAAATGAAAGATGCCATAATTTCTAAACAATTCGGTTATGAAAACTGTAAATAGTATAATTATTCTGCTTCTTTTTCTTTCCTCCTGTAGCCCCAAAGAAAAACATTTGCCCCTGAAAGAAGATGATTTACAGGAAACTAAAACAGATACGGACAGTTTTATCCGTAAATATTACGGAAACAGTAAAAGGTTGGATTCCGTTCTTGTGCTAAACAATAAAATGCAACGCTTTTGTAAAGAGTATTATTTGGGCAATGAACCTATCCGTACGGAATACTACAACAAAGAAGGACGCATAAGCGAAGAACATTACAGAATTACGGGACATTTGGATGAACGAGACAAAACAAGTTACGATTATTATATCATCGGATATGATTCTGCGGGCAACATCACCAAAAAAGGCATTCAGGGAAGCTACGACGGCATCAATATACCCGTCGGAACATGGTACAACTACCAAAACGGGAAATTGATTCGAGAAATTTATTATCACAATGATGAATTGGGAAAAGATTATATAAAATATAAAGAGTATGGTAACGACGGAAATTTGAAAGAATCTTATTCCAATAACTTTATTTTATATGAAACAGATAGTATTCCTCTTTCACGACAGGAATATTTACTGAGAACGGAAAAAAATCCATAAACCTTACACTTATCAACGCTAATCGTGTAAGCACATTTGCAATTCGCACAAAGCCACCGCGCAAACCTAAAATTGCAAAAGAGCTTACACTCCCCCACTCTGAAAATTATTTTTTTAAATCTCCTTCCCTTCTGAAAAGAATAAATTTTTCCTAAGCTATTTAACATAATGCGACCTACATTATAAGACAAAAGGATTGTGTCGTATTTAGCTCATAAGCTACATTTGTTTTAAATTCATTCAATTTACGTATTTTTGATAAAAAGAATCACACTCCATGGATTATAGAGATACTGTTTTTTTAGCCGTTGCCGAAAACTTAAGCTTTTCGAAAGCTGCCAATGAATTATTTATCAGTCAACCTGCTGTAACCAAACACATCAAAGAATTAGAAAGCAAACTAAATTGTACGCTCTTTGAACGTAAAGGAAATAAAATATACCTGACAAAAGCCGGTGAAATTACGTTTGGCTCTTTAAAAAAAGTGTTGTATCAATATGAAGAATTAGATTTTGAGTTGGGGCGATTAAATAATGCGTTTAAAGGAACATTAAGAATTGGTGCTAGTTCAACGATATCACAGTATTTATTGCCGAAAGTAATCGCGGATTTTCATAAACGTTATCCTGAAATTGAATTGTTTATATACAACGGTAATTCACTTGAAATGGAGCAAAAATTAGTCAATACAGAGATTGAAGTTGCATTAGTGGAGAATGATTCATCTCATTCAAATATCACTTATCGTGATTTATTTGATGATGAAATTGTTGCTGTGACGGGAAGTTTGAGTATTTATGGTAAGTTAAATAGTATTTCACTACTCGATTTGCAACAAATTCCGATTGTCCTACGAGAAAAAGGTTCTGGAACGCTTGAAGTAATTCAAAAACAGTTACTTAAGAACAATATTAAGGTTGATAATCTCAATGTGTTAGTACATTTAGGAAGTACCGAGTCAATTAAGAACTTCTTGACGAGTTTTGATGGTATTGCGCTTTTATCGAAACAATCAATTGAAAAAGAATTGCTATTAAAACAAGTAATAGAGCTTCCTCTAAAGGGAATTTCTTTTAATCGTAAGTTTAGAATTGCACTTAGACAAGGGCAAGAAACATTATCATCTAAATTATTTACTGAATTCCTATCTAGGTATAACTTTTAGTTATTGATTATAAGTAATTAGTATTTGTTTTGGTTATTTTAAACTGTTAATTTTGTTTACAATTAAAATAGTTGAAAGCATGAAATTACGTCTGAATACTACCCAAACAAACATTATTTACGGAGTCATAATAATACTCTGTTTTTTGCCTTTTATTTCTCCTGCAATAGCACTTGTAATTGGACTCGCTTTATCAGCATTGGGAATAAAGAATGGAAAAATGACAAAGCACACTTCGCTTACATTGCAAGCTTCCATTGTATTGATGGGATTTGGTATGAATATGACACAAGTGATTAGTGCTTCCAAAACTGGATTTATTCATACAGCCGTTTCTGTTGTTTTAGTCATGGGATTAGGCTTTTTGTTGGCTAAATTAATGAAGATTGAATCTAAAACAGGTACGCTTATTTCTGCTGGAACGGCTATTTGTGGTGGTAGTGCAATCGCAGCTGTGGCTTCTGTACTCAATCCAAAGAGTTATCAAATATCGTTCTCCTTGATGGTTGTTTTTGTGTTGAATGCAGTCGCACTCATCATTTTCCCAATGATTGGACATTATTTCAATATGAGTCAAGAAGTTTTTGGAAACTGGGCAGCGATTGCTATTCACGATACAAGTTCAGTTGTCGGTGCTGGAGCGACTTATGGACCAAAAGCATTAGAAGTGGCTACGACGGTGAAATTGATACGAGCATTGTGGATTATTCCATTAACGATTGTTATAGCTTTGGTTCAAAAAGACAAGTCCAGTGGAAAATTTAAAATTCCGTGGTTTATTGGATTGTTTGTGGTAAGTATCCTGATTGCTTATTTACTTCCAAGTGGACAAGTGGTATACGATCAATTGAATTGGTTGGGTAAAAAAGGAATGATTGTCGCTATTTTCCTTATTGGTGCTAATATCTCTTTAGCTGAAGTGAAAAATGCTGGTTTGAAAAGCTTTATCTATGGAATTTTACTGTGGCTTTTTATTGGAGTCGGTTCTTTCTTTATGCTAACGATGTAATACCACTCCTCTCCTATTTATAAGATTCAAAAAAAAGCTCTTTATTGTTGATTAAGAGCTTTTTAGATTACATTAATTAAAGTCTATTATTCTATCCTTTTACATTTATTTTGAATGAAGTCCACATTCGTAGCTTTTTACTGCTTCTATTTGTGTTCCAGCATAGTGATTCCCTAAATTGTCACAATCCTCACTAGCATCTGCAACCTCGCCTTTGACTACATCTGTAGATTGTAGATTGGCACCATTCTCAAAATAGACGGTACATTTACAGTCATATTCCTTTTTACAGGAAATGAGTACTAATGTAGTTGATAGAATTAATCCTAAGGTGTAAATTGTCTTTCTCATTTTTCAAAAATATTAATTACATTTCTTTTAATCGTTCTCTTAGCACATATTGTAAGATTCCTTTGTTCTTATAATATTCGATTTCAATTTCGGCATCCAAACGTGCATGAACCGTGAACTTAGTTTCTTTCTTTGTCTCTGGGTGAACAGCGATAACATCTACTATTTTATGCGGTGTTAAATCGTTTGCTAAACCAGTAATTGTAAAAAATTCAGAACCATCTAATCCTAGAGTTGTTGGATTTTCTCCTTTCATAAATTCTAAAGGGGCGACTCCCATTTGAACCAGGTTACTTCGGTGAATACGTTCATAGCTTTCAGCAATAACAGCTTTTACACCTAAAAGAAAAGTTCCCTTTGCTGCCCAATCTCGTGAAGAACCAGAACCGTATTCTTTTCCTGCTAGTACAATTAATGGTGTCTTGTCATTTTGATATTTCATAGATACATCAAACACTGTATCTACTTCATTTGTAGGGAAATATTTACTATAACCTCCTCTTTCATGTACGATTTTATTATTAATCCGTACGTTGGCAAATGTTCCTCTCATCATTACTTCGTGATTCCCACGTCTGGAGCCATAAGAATTAAAACTTTCTTTAGGAATTCCGTGTGCTAGAAGATATTTTCCTGAGGCTGAATCTTCCTTAAATTGTCCTGCTGGTGAAATATGATCTGTCGTTACAGAATCTTCAAGATAAAGTAATACTCGAGCATCTTTAATATCCTCAACAGGGTCTAACTCCGCTTTTATATTCTCGAAAAATGGTGCTTCTTTAATATAGGTTGAATCGGTTCTCCATTCGTAATCTTCGCTGAGATTTACTTTTAGATCTTGCCAATCTTCTTCACCATCAAAGATTACATCATAGACTTCTTTAAAATCATCTTGCTTCATACATTCGTTAATAGTCTGGCGGATTTCATCGCGTGAAGGCCAAATATCTCTCAAATATACGGGTTGTAAATTGGGATCTAAATCGATGGGTTCATTTATTAAATCAATATCCACACGACCTGTCAATGCGTAGGCAACCACCAACATTGGCGACATCAAGAAATTCATTTTTACCTGTGGATGAACACGTGCCTCAAAGTTTCTATTTCCCGAAAGTACAGAGGCGACTATCAATTCACCTTGATCTACTGCCTGAGCAATTGCCGGTGGAAGTGGTCCAGAGTTTCCAATACAAGAAGTACAACCATATCCAACAGTATGAAAGCGCAATGCCTCTAAGTCAGAATCGAGCCCTGAGCGTTGCAAGTATTTTGTCACCACTTTTGAGCCTGGTGCTAACGAAGTTTTCACCCACGACTTTGTTCTTAATCCTTTTTTTACGGCATTTCTTGCAAGAAGCCCTGCTCCTACCATTACAGCGGGATTTGAAGTGTTTGTACAACTAGTGATAGCAGCGATTACAATACTACCGTCACTGATGACAAATTCTTTATTTTTTTGCTTAATTCGGACTGTACGTAGTTTTTTATCTGCTATAACATCGCAGCAATTTTCTGTATTAGATGGTATTTTACCCATGGTAAATTCAGTACCAGATCCGCCTTCATGTAACATGGCGAATTCACTTCTTTGGTCTTTCGGTTCATATTCACGGTTAAACTCATCTTTTAAAAGATCGACAAATTTAGTCCCTAAATCTTTTACGAAAATTTTATCTTGAGGTCTTTTAGGTCCTGAGACTGTTGGTTCTAAGGTAGATAAATCCAACTCAACCACTTGCGAGTACTGAATATCTTCTTTTCCAGTTCGCCACAATAGATTAGCTTTTGTATATTCTTTCACCAAATTGATCTGATCTTCAGAACGGTTCGTAGCTTTCATATATTCCAAAGTCCGATTGTCTATCGGAAAATACGTTACGGTGCATCCAAACTCAGGTGACATGTTCGAGATTGTTGCACGATCCGTTACGGTTAAGTTGTCTAATCCATCACCATAAACTTCAACAAACTTTCCTACAACGCCTGTATCACGCAATAATCGAGTAATAGAAAGAACAATATCAGTAGCCGTGCATTGATTCGGGATTTCACCCGTAAGTTTCAATCCTACCACTTGTGGACATGGAATAAATATAGGTTGTCCCAACATTGCTGCCTCAGCTTCAATACCTCCTACTCCCCAACCGACAACTCCGATTCCGTTTACCATCGGAGTGTGAGAATCCGTTCCTACCAAAGTATCAGGGAAAAGAAAGCCATTTCGTTCTTGTACACCTTTCGCAAGGTATTCTAAATTTACTTGGTGGCAAATTCCCATTCCTGGTGGAACCACTGTTAATCCTTTCAGTCCTTTTTGTGCCCATTTTAAGAGTTCATATCTTTCGGTATTTCGCTCATACTCCATTTCAACATTCTTCCCATAGGCGTAATCTGTACCGTAGAAATCTACTTGAACAGAGTGGTCGATAATTAAATCAACAGGAATAGCGGGACTTATCTTCTTACCATCGCCACCATGACGGACATATTCTGAGCGAAGAGATGCAATATCAACAACAGCAGGAACCCCCGTAAAATCTTGCATTAAAATACGAGCGGGACTATACGGTATTTCTTTTTCACCTATATCAGGCGTCCAATTTAAGATGTTGTCTACATGTTCATCTGTAATGCTAAACCCATTATAGTTTCGCAGTACATTTTCTAAAAGAATTCGAATACTAAACGGTAGTTTTTCGATATTCACTCCTTTTAAATCCTTAAGAGAGCAGTATTTGTAACTTTTTCCATTGATGGAAAGCTCTTTTAAAGATTTTGCTTTTGAATAATCCATAAAATAACTATTTTTTGATTAATAACTTATCCTTCTAATGACGCATTATAAAGGACTGCATTGATCATTTTAGAAAAGTATTTATTGTCTATATCTTTCTATAATGGTACTTCTTCCAAATTTATAGAAATTATTATGGAATTCATAATTTATACGGATTTATCTTTTGACTTCACAATTTTTAAAAAAAAAGAATATTACAAAAAAAAATAGGCCATCTTTCAAGATAGCCTATTTAATTATAGTACTTATTTCTTTTAAACCACTTCTGAAGTAGCGGTATTTCCTACATATTTAGCACTTCCGAATGCTAAAATAGGATAAAAGATAACAGGTATAAGAATTAATCCAGCTGTAAAGCCAGCATCTTTACCAAAAGCTAAAGATAAATTATGGGCAATAATGATTAATATCACGAAATTCACAACTGGAATAAGTAATAAAATAATCCACCAAGTAGGTTTCCCAACAACTTCTAAAAGTATAATTATATTATAAATTGGCACGATACATGCCCAACCTGGTTTCCCTGCTTTAGTGAAAATCTTCCATAAAGAAATAATCATTAAAATAGAAATCCCCCAAATAAAAATTAGAACTCCCACCCCTAGTCCAGCGGCAACTCCCATAGCAACTTCATTGTTCATAAGTAATATAAATTAAATTAGTCCTACTCTTAGGCTTTTCGGAACCGCCCCGTTTTTTTAAATGGTTTCTGGACTCCATTTTTTTTATCTAATTTCAATAATAATGAATCAAATTTAAATAAATAATTAACAAATACAAATATTCTTAAATATTATTTTAATGTATATTAGCAAAGTTTTAATTTTTAAATAAGAATCATATGGAAATAGGAAATGGAATATTAGTAGTATTAGTAATACTTGTGCTCTTTAGCTTTGTATTTATTGTTAAAGAACAGTCAGCTGTAATTATTGAGCGTTTGGGTAAATTTCACAAGGTTGCCGGTCCTGGAATTAACTTTAAAATACCTTTTATTGATAAAAAAGCTTCAAAGCAGAATTTGAGATTACAACAGTTGGATATATTAGTAGAGACCAAAACATTGGATAACGTTTTTGTGAATACCAAGGTTTCCGTACAATATATGGTTGTTAAAGAAAAAGTAAAAGAAGCATTTTATTCATTAAACAATCCCACGGCGCAAATTTCTTCTTATATTTTTGATGAAGTAAGAGCTGCTGTTCCGCGTTTGGATTTAGATGATTTATTCTCAAAGAAAGATGAAATTGCAATCTCCGTAAATGAAAGTATTGCAGAAGTGATGGACAATTACGGATACGCTATCATTAAGACACTTATCACAGACATTGATCCAGATTCTAAAGTGAAGGAATCAATGAACCGTATTAACGCAGCGAAACGTGACCGAGAGGCTACCATTCAAGAAGCAGACGCAAAGAAAATTACCATTATTAAGGAAGCGGAAGCAGAAGCGGAAGCAAAGCGTTTATCAGGAGAAGGTATTGCGAAACAACGTCTTGAAATTATTCGTGGTTTTAAAGAATCTGTAGAAGATTTCCAACGTTCATTAAAAGATGTCACTCCAAACGAAGTGATGCAGTTTGTATTAATGACACAGTACTTTGACACATTAAATAGTATTGGAACAAACTCTAAGAATTCAGCAATTTTAATTCCTCATACACCAGGAGCATTAAAAGATTTCCAAGAACAAATTATCTCAGGAACACTTTTATCTGAAAACGCTAAGGAAAACAAGAATTAATCGATTAATTACAAATTCAGAGGGCTATTCATATATTGGATAGCCTTTTTTTAGAGTTAAATTTATTTTGAGGTGATGACTTTTAGTAAAATCAACCATTCCCAAACAAATAAGAGTTCTAAACACAACGGCGGATGAGGATTTCGTTTGTTTCTTAACCACAATGACACAAAGGAGGCGCAAAGGACGCTAAGGATTCTTCATGAATCTATTATGATTATAATCTTTTCTTAGTGTTTATACCTCAAACAAATATGTATCCCAAACTCAACGAGTGATTAGGATGTCGCATTGATTTTTTCGCCGGGACACAAACGACGAAATTGCCGTTACAAAAATAACTGTCTGAGCGCTAGCGAGTTTTATTTTTGTAGGTAATGAGGAAGATTTGGGTGGCGAAAAAGATCATGGTGACGTCCCGACGGTACCGTCGGGATTTTGACGGACAAAAAGTAAAAGAAAAATAAAGAATTGATATTTGAAGCATCGATACAAATTGTAACTCAGCATCTCAAAATATAATAATCCTCTTCTTTTATGTCCTTCTATTCTATTATTTTTGCATCACTAAATTTGAGCCATGTCAACAGATAGTATTAAAACACCGCAAGAGATTCTTTCCATAATGATGGATAAAGACTACTTTTCACAATGGTTAGGATTGGAGTTTATATCCGTTTCCCATGGACATTGTCAATTAAAATTCAAAGTGAAGAAAGAGATGTTAAATGGTTTTCACTCCATTCATGGTGGTATTCTTTTCAGTGCTGCTGATTCTGCTTTTGCTTTTGCGTGTAATTCTTATGGTTATGCGAATGTTGCATTGGAATGTTCTATTTCGTATGCACGTCCAGCTTTTGAAGGACAAGTATTGACATTAACTGCAAAGGAAATCAATCGAGGAAAAACGACTGGAATCTACGAAGTTTCGATTAAAAATGAAGAAGACAAATTAGTGGCACTTTTTAAAGGCATTTCCTTTAATAAACAGCAACAACATTAATTCTCCAATATCTCTTTCATCTCTTCTTGATACTGAGGATGCGTCATTAAATCGTTGTGCATTTGATTCTTTAGTACAATTAAACGATCTTTAATTTTGATTAATCGACTCAAACGAAACGAGTTTTTAATGCTTATTTGCTCGTCTTTATCTCCATGAAAAATATATACGGGCATTTGACATTGTTTTATAAACTCATCCGTTGGGAATTTATATTTTAAAAGCGAAGAAGGGAAAATAGAATAACGCTTCCGCATGATGTGGGAAAGCTTGTAGTAGGGAGCTTCTAATATCAATATTTTGGGTTGGTATTTATCAGCTAAATAGGCAGCCACTCCCGAACCAAATGAGTAACCATCCACAATTATATTTTCATTTGAATACTGTTTTAACACCCATTCATATATCTTATCTGCATCGTTGAAAAGCTGTTTTTGAGACGTTATTTTACCTTCAGACTTACCAAATCCACGATAATCATACGTCACAAAATCATATCCTAAAGAAAGGAAAAAGTCTGCATAGTCTCCCCAATATTTAAGTGACTTAGAATTTCCATGTAAATACAGAATGACACCTTTACTTCCCCCTTTTGAGACAAAATGAATGAGATTTAAATGAATAGCATCGTTCATTTTTATGTAATGCTCTGAAAAATCGTTTTTAAAGGAGAATAGATAATTGGAGGATAACTTTTCTGGGAAGAAGATGAATCGTTCTTGAAAAAGGTATAAAACTAGACATAAAAGAAGATAGATCAATAATAAAATCATATTTTAAAATTACTAATTTTATCCATAACGATTGATTTTAGACCGTTATTTTATATGCTTTTTGATATTTTATCAATATTAGTGTTTATCAACAAATAAGCGATTGATTTATTAGTAATTACAAATCATTACTGTCCCATTAAAGTTTAAAAAAGTTCTTTGAAGTATTTGAAGTTT
>JBEBRN010000054.1:0-20639 GCA_040394775.1 Taishania pollutisoli | reverse complement strand
CTTTATTGCCGGGAAGTTGAAATGTAGTTACCCACAGTATTCCATATAGAGCCATAAATATATACTACATGAAAACTAAATTACTCAAACGGTTTACAATTACTTTTTTATTTTCAATTCCCATTTTTGTTTTTGGGCAATCTATCCACTTGGGATCGGCTGCAGATTACGCTTTGTTTACTACTGACGGAGCAATAAATAATAATGGGAATTCACAGATCTCGGGCAATGTGGGGACCGATAATGGTACCAATTCTGGTTTTGGAAATATAAACGGCCAATTATACGAGGCGAATTATATGACAGGCGTATGCACCACTGATTTGTTGGGCGCTTATCAGGAATTAAATGATGCTGTACCAACCTCATCTCCTTCATCCTCTCTAGGGAATGGTCAAACGCTCATGTCTGGAGTGTATGCTATTTCCTCTTCAGCCACGTTAAATGGTGAACTTACTTTTGATGCTAATGGCGATACCAATGCGGTATTTATCGTTCAAATCAATGGTTCGCTTTCTACCACTGCTAATTCATCTGTAAAACTCATCAATGGCGCACAAGCATGTCATGTGTTTTGGAAAGTAGAAGGATTAGTGGACCTAACAGCTGGAACGTTTATGCGTGGAAATATCGTCGCTAATAATTCACCGATTAATTTGCATACAAATGTACAAATTGAAGGTAGAGCACTTTCGATTGCTGGAACAATTACCATTGAAAGAGCTTTTGTAAATATTCCTATTGGCTGTGGAAACTTAATGTTGACTGGTCCAGAAGCTCCCGATTTAGGGGCTATGGTATGTTATAATTTATTTACCGCAAAAGGTTCAATGACCAATACTGGAGCAACGAAATTAACAGGTGATGTGGGAACAAATGATGGTGTCACTTCTGGTTTTGACCCATTATTAGTAACTGGAGAGATTCATGCGAATCCAGATGTGTCAACTTCAGATTGTACCGCAGATTTATTAATTGTAGACACCTATTTGAACACCTTAAATGCCGATGTCTTATTGATGCATCCTGTAGATTTTGGGAAAAACTTAGTTTTAACTCCTCGAACATATGTTTTGAATGATGTGACTCTATTAACCGACACGCTTTATTTCGATGCAACAGGAAATCAAAATGCTGTATTTGTTATTAAAATATTTGGATCGTTGGAAACAATTGCTCATTCTAAAGTGATTTTATTGAATGGTGCTCAAGCAAAGAATATCTATTGGGAAGTAAATGGCACAGTAACCATGAATGATTTTTCAGAATTCGCTGGAATACTCGTTTCTAACAATGGAACGATTAATTTGAAAAAAGGAGTGGTCATCAACGGAAAAGTATTTACCACAAACGGTGACTTTACAACTGACTCAATTCAAGTGACGATGGCTACTAATTGTGGACACCTTGGCTTAAGTGAACAAATAAAAGAAGATGTAGTACAGATTTATCCAAATCCATTTACTAATGAAATTCACATTCAGTTAGCTACTTCAACTAATGAAGTACATGAATTGAAAATATACACCATTTTAGGTGAAGAAATAATACATTCAGTTCTTGAAAATTCGAACACAACAATTGTTACCACTGATTTTCCTACAGGCGTTTATTTTTATCAAGTGACAAATAACAATCAAGTTGTTCAATCTGGAAAGCTGGTTTCCAAGCGCTAGAAATACACTGATCCTTTTTAAATCCCCTTATCTGTAAAAATCAGGTAAGGGGATTTTTTTATTTAATACAATCTATGATTTATGAAACTATTCCAAATATTTATATAACACTTTAACTAGCTAATTTATCAAACTTTGCTTTAGTAGGTATTGTGAGCATAAAAGACATGAAATAATGAAAAAAAGAGCAAAATTAAGTGGTACCTGGAAGGAAGTTAAGGAGAAATTAAAACAGCAGTATGCTCAATTGACAGACAATGATATATTGTTTACGGAGGATAAAAAAGACGAATTGATAAGTGCCCTTCAAATTAGATTAGGAAAAACAAAAGAAGAAATAGAGAAAATTATTTCTAGTTTATAAACTAGAAGAGTGAATGAATAAATTATATAACTAAATTTTAATGTTATGAAAACAACAGAAAAAGTAATAGTAGGTGTACTGGCAGGAGCCGCAGCAGGCGCAATTTTAGGAATCTTATTCGCACCCAATAAAGGATCCGAAACAAGAAGAAAAATTTCAAAAACAAGTTCAGATACCGTCAATGATGTGAAAAGTAAAATTGCACATCTTTTAGATGGAATGGCTGACAAATTTGAAAGTGCAAAAGAAGAAATTGCGAGTGATTACGGTCGTGTAAAAAATAAAATTGAAGAGTTTAGCAAAGACGTTAAAATTGTTTGATTAGAAAATCGCACTTCACATGAGCTTCTGTATGAGTCTTATGTGAAGTGTTTATAAATCTCAGAATAGAATAAAATAAAATTAAAGTTATGAATACAACAGAAAAAGTAATAGTAGGCGTATTGGGAGGAGCTGCAGCAGGCGCAATTTTAGGAATCTTATTCGCACCCAATAAAGGATCCGAAACAAGAAGAAAAATTTCAAAAACAAGTTCAGATGCTGTCAATGATGTGAAAAGTAAAATTGCACATCTTTTGGATGAAATGGCTGACAAATTCGAAGATGTAAAAGAAGTTATTGCTGAAGATTACGATAAAGTTAAAAGTAAAGTAGAAGGCCTTAGATAAGGTATCAAAACAAATTAATTAAAAATCATTTAATTTAAAAGAGACCCTACTAGACACTTAAAGAAGTATCTAGTAGGGTCTCTATCTAAAAAGTCGCCTTTGAAAACCCACTACAAACTTGAAACAATGACACAAAAAAGATAAATAAATATTCACATATAAAAACGGACAAAAATGAAACATAAACAAAGAGTGAAAAATAGAAGGTTGAAAGTGAGAAGGTTAGGGGTAGCAATACTTATAACTTTTGCCTTTTCCCTTTCTAATGCTATGGCACAAAAAAGCGTTAACGCTACAGGCGGTAATGCTTCGGGTGGCGGAGGCTCGGCGAGCTATTCCGTTGGACAAGTTGTTTACACCACTAATACGGGAGCCGGTGGTTCGGTAACACAAGGTGTACAGCAACCTTACGAAATTTCCACACTAGGAATTGACGAAGCCAAAGGCATCAACCTTTCGGTTACGGCTTATCCAAACCCAACAACCGATTATCTTACATTGGAAGTAAAGGACTTGGAACTTTCAAACCTAAACTTTCATCTGTATGACATGCAAGGAAAACTTTTGCAAAGCGAAAAGATTACTGGCAACCAAACAAATATTGCTATGAGCAATCTTGTTCCAGCAACGTATTTTGTAAAAGTAATCCAAAACAACAAAGAAGTAAAAACATTTAAAATCATTAAAACTCAATGAGACAGTGTTTTTTAAAAAACACGTAGTCGAATTAGTCCCGATAGCAAAGCGTATCAGGAACAAACAACAAGAAGTTTAACTAAATAAATAAACCAACATGAAAAAGTTATTTACAATTTTAACAGCCGTACTACTAACGGCAACAGTTTGGGCACAAAGTCCTGAAAAAATGAGCTATCAAGCAGTAATTCGTAACAGCAACGATGCCTTAGTAAAAAACACCCAAGTAGGAATGCAAATAAGCATTTTACAAGGTTCGGGAACAGGTTCTGCGGTCTATGTAGAAACACAAACTCCAAGTACCAATACAAATGGTTTGGTAAGTTTAGAGATTGGAAGTGGAACAGTTGTAAGTGGCGATTTTACAACTATTGATTGGGCAAACGGACCTTACTTCATCAAAACCGAAACCGACCCAACAGGCGGAACAAGTTACAACATTACAGGTACAAGTCAACTATTAAGTGTGCCTTATGCGTTACATTCAAAAACGGCTGAAAGTATTACGGGAACACCTAAACTAACTATTGGTCAAAGTTACCAAGGTGGTATAATTTTTTGGTTAGATTCCACAGGAAAACATGGCTTAATAGCAGCTACTGCCAGCTATAGTACTGTGACACAATGGCACAACGGAACTTATAGATATACAGGTGCTACAGGTGATGGTTTGTATGCAGGTGCAATGAATACTGCATTGATTGTAGCTACACAAATAGCAGATAACCAAGTAGGAAATTTTGCCGCAAAAGTGTGTGCCGATTATTCAGTAACAGATGGTGATGTAACTTATGGTGACTGGTACTTACCATCAAAATACGAGCTTAATTTATTATACGAACAAAAAACTGTGGTAAGTGGTTTTGCTAATGAGACTTATTGGAGTTCTACCGAGAGCAATAACAACAACGCATGGTCGCTGTACTTCGGTGTTGGCGTCGATAACGGTAGCAATAAGGTCACCTCACTTTATGTACGTGCTATTCGGGCTTTTTAACTATTTACCCCATGAGATATATTTTATCATGTTTATGTTAGCATTCCGTGGAAATTAGTCCCAATATCGGAAACAAATAAGAAGAAGTTAAACTAAATAAACCAGTATGAGAAAGTTATTTTCCATTTTAACAGTCGTACTACTAACGGCAACAGTTTGGGCGCAAAGTCCCGAAAAAATGAGCTATCAAGCAGTAATTCGTAACAGCAACGATGCCTTAGTAAAAAACACCCAAGTAGGAATGCAAGTAAGCATTTTACAAGGTTCGGAAACAGGTTCTGCTGTTTATGTAGAAACACAAACTCCAAGTACCAATACAAATGGTTTGGTAAGCTTAGAAATTGGAAGTGGAACAGTAGTTAGTGGCGCTTTTACAACTATCGATTGGGCAAACGGACCTTACTTCATTAAAGCCGAAACCGATCCAACAGGCGGAACAAGCTACAACATTACAGGTACAAGTCAACTATTAAGTGTGCCTTATGTGTTACATGCAAAAACGGCTGATAGTATTACGGGAACAACTTTTCTAACTATTGGTCAAAGTTATCAAGGTGGTATAATCTTTTGGTTAGATGCCACAGGTCAACATGGCTTAATAGCCACTACTGCCGACCACAGCACAGAAATACATTGGTACAACGGAACTGATAGATATACAGGTACTACAGAGGATGGTTTGTATGCAGATGCAATGAATACCACAATGATTGTAGCTACACAAATGGCAGATAATCAAACAGGCAATTTTGCCGCAAAAGTTTGTGCCGATTATTCAGTAACAGATGGTGATGTAACTTATGGCGACTGGTACTTACCATCAAGATACGAGCTTAATTTATTATACGAACAAAAAACTGTGATTGGCGGCTTTGTGAATACCAACTATTGGAGTTCGACCGAGTACGATAGCGACGACGCTATGCTACAGTATTTCGCCAATGGTTACCAGCACGACGTCTATAAGAGCTACACAAGTAGGGTTCGGGCTATTCGGGCTTTTTAACTATTTAACCACGGAGCAGCCAACTATTTTTGATATATGGCATTATATTACGAGTTGCTGAATTTAAAGATAACCTTGGACAAGTGTGAAACGCGATGTCATAGAACTTGTAAAGAGTATTTATAGGGGTAACAATAGCGACATATAAGATAGCGTATCTCAAATTATTTTTCAATGATGAAAATAATTTGGGATACGCTTTATTTAGAATGAAACCTATTCTGAATTTACCTTTTCACATGAAGATATCCTCACTCATCATTGGATTATTTACTTCATAACACGTTATGATTCTTAACGTTATTCATAATCACTTTTAAGGTGAAAACCATGGTGGTTTTTGTAAGACACCATTATACCCCAAATGATTCAGCTCAAATCGACATAAAAACATCCAAATAAGGATAAAACATTCAACTGTTTTTATGTGAAAAAATCCAAAAAGAAATATTTCAGAAAGTGTAAAAAGAACTAATATTGCAAAGACGAAAAGAGTCACGTAATACTTATATAGAAATGAGAAAGTACGTTCTAACAAAAATGTATGGTTTTTAGCAGTATTCTATTCTTACTTTACTTTCTTCCTGCCTTTTTAATCACTTATTATGTTGTTGGCAAGAAATATAAGAATATTGTCATCTTACTATTTAGTATTTTCTTCTACAGTTGGGGTGCTCCAAGATTTATTTTTGTCATTCTAGGTACCACCTTTCTTGATTTTCATTTGGTCAGGTGGATGGCGCATACGCAAAATCAATTACACCGGCGATTAATGCTCACACTTTCTGTCTCTATCAATTTAGGGCTTCTCTTCTATTTCAAATATTCCAACTTCTTCATCGACAACATTAATTCACTCTTATCTGTTTCTGGTGGCTCAACTATTCAATGGACAAAATTAGTTTTACCCATTGGAATTTCATTTTACACCTTCGAAACCATTACGTATGTTGTAGATGTTTATCGAGGAATTCACAAGCCTTTGAAGAAGTTCTGGGATTACCAACTTTACATCATTCTATTTCCCAAATTAATCGCTGGTCCTATTGTTCGTTATCACGATTTAGCGGATCAAATTACCGACCGAACGCAGAATGACACGATTGACAATCGCCTAATTGGTTTTTATCGATTTGCCATTGGTCTTGCGAAAAAAGTATTGATTGCCAATCAAATGGGGGCGGTTGCAGATTCGATTTTTGGAATGGACTATGCTGGACTTGGAACCTATACAGCTTGGGTCGGAATTTTAGCCTATACCTTCCAGATTTATTTTGATTTCTCTGGATATTCGGACATGGCAATCGGTATCGCCAAAATGATTGGATTTAAGTTTCCTGAAAATTTCAACAACCCATATATCTCCCGAAGTATTACAGAATTCTGGCGACGTTGGCACATCACGCTTGGCTCTTGGATGAAGAACTACTTATACATTCCATTAGGTGGAAATAAAGTAGCGACAAAAAGACGATTGTATTTCAATCTTTGGTTAGTATTCCTAGTCTCAGGTCTTTGGCACGGAGCTTCTTGGAACTTCATCATTTGGGGAGCGTATCATGGATTATTCCTCGTTTTAGAACGGAGCTTTTTGCAAAATTTCTACACTAAAATTGGTAAATTACCCAGCACGATAATTACTTTTTTTATCGTAGCCATAGGTTGGGTATTTTTCAGAATAGAGAAACTATCGGATGCATTGATCTACATAAAGAGGATGTTTGCTTTTGATTTTAGTCATTCACGAGAATTTGATTCGGAATTTTACACCTATTTTTCAATGGCCATCTTCTTTGCTTTTTTTGCTTACTTCAAAAATGGACAGAAAATCCAAGATGCCCTATTTATACACGATTATTCCATTCAAAAACATTTTGTAGCACTCACCATGTCCACAATTCTCTTTTTACTTTGTATCAGTTCTATTACGGCGTTTGGGTTTAATCCATTTATCTATTTCAGATTTTAAGTATGATAAAGAGAGCATTAAAATATAGTTTCCTGTTCCTGATAGTAGTCCTATTGGTTATCTCTTTTTTTCAAGCACAGTTTAATTTTGTTGAGTTATCTCCATTAAGAGGAGCAATTACGGCAACGGAGAAAAAAGATTTCACCATTAAAGATTGGCTTTCTGGTGAATATCAAGAACAAGAAGAAAAGTACATCAATGAGAACTTTGGCTTTAGAAGCTTATTTATTCGCGCTAATAATCAGATTGCCTACAGTCTTTTTAAGAAAGCAAAAGCAAATGGGGTCATTATTGGAAAACAAAATTACTTATACGAACGATATTACATAAAAGCGTATTATGGAATAGACTATATCGGTGCGGATAGTATTAAAGAACGTATGCGAAAATTAAAATTTATTCAAGATACGTTATACAAACTCGATAAAAGTATAATACTTGTTTTCGCGGCAGGAAAAGGAACATTTTACCCTGAATACATACCCGACAAATACAAGGTTAAAAGAGGCCCTACAAATTATGGTGATCATGTAAAATGGGCAAAGTCCATGGGATTAAAGTTTATTGATTTTAATAAGTACTTTGTAGAACAAAAGTATATTTCAAAATATCCTTTATACCCACAATATGGCGTTCATTGGAGTCATTATGGTGCATGTCTTGCTGCAGACTCAATGGTAAAATATATTGAACGGATTCGTCAAATCGACCTGCCTAATTTTTATTGGGATAAAGTTGAATTAGATGATCCCAAAGGAGGTGATTATGATGTCGCAAATGGTATGAATTTGAAATTCAAACTCAAATCATTTAAGATGGGATATCCTCGTATTCAATTTGAATCGAAGGAAGGAAAGGATAAAGTCTCCGTGTTGGTGATTTCGGATAGCTTTTATAGTGGTATGTTTGAAGGAGATATCATTACAAAATCCTTCTCCAATAATCAATTTTGGTTTTACAACAAACAAGCTTTTACCGCTGGTCAAGAAACAGAAGCTACAACCAATCAATTAAATCTAAAGGAAGAAATTGCTAAAAATGATGTTATTATTATTATGGCAACGGAGGCAAACTTACCTAAATTTGGATGGGGATTTATTGAAGAAACTTACAATTTATTCAAAGGAATAAAAACTAAAAAGACATCTGATATTGAATATCGATCTAAGCTAACCAATCTTCGAAATTATATCAAAACGGACAAGCGTTGGATGAAAAAAATCGAGCAGAAAGCAAATTTGAGAGATATTAGTGTCGATTCAATGATAACAATCGATGCAGCTTGGCAACTTCAGCAGAAAAAATAGCATTTTACAACGTTTGCTTAAAAAAGATGTTATTGTAGTGAAAATTTATTACTTTAGTAACGTAAACAACACATTTATACTGAATTACTCACGGAACAATTACGTCATTTATTTACTAAAAGATAAAAATAAAACACACCTGTTTTAAAAGAAAATCATACTAAAAAGAGAGAACGATAAAGAAGCTATTTAGTTGAAATTAAAATAAAAGTGGAGACTAGTAACCACTTAAAAAAATAGGGCGAGACTGAAAAGCCAAATGAGTAAGGCCATTAAAAAATAAAATAATTTATGAAAAAGATTTTAAACTTACTAGCCCTTGGATTAACCATTGCTGGTATATGCTTACAAGCAAATAATATCACAGGAGGAGATATTCTTCTTGTTTTATCTGCGGCAACACTTTTAACATCACTAATTGTATTTACTATAAAAGATAACAAGGATGCTGGCTTAAGCAATTGGTTAAACTATCTATTGGTTGGAATAGCAGCTCTTTTTATTGCTGGAGCAACTATGAAATTCCAACATTGGCCAGGAGGAGCGCTTGTTTCACTCGTTGCTTTTGTGCTTCTTCCAATTTCAATTATCGCTTTAATTTTCCAAAAGGAAGAGGTCAAAATATCTAAACAATTTTTCATTACATCAGGTCTGTTTTTCATGTTCCTGTTAGGTACTACTTCACATGGTTTATTTGATTGTGGCCAGTGTGACAAAGGCCAGTGCTCGACAGAACAAGTGAAAGAAGATTGTTGCAAAAAAGGGGCTGACAAATCACAATGCAAAATGGGAGATGCGTCTAAACCATGTTGCAAGAAGGGAACTTCAGGCGAAGGTAAGTGTAAAGAAATGGAAACCTGTAAGATGGGAGACGCTTCCAAAGCATGTTGCAAAAAAGGAACGGCTGAAGAAGGAAAGTGCAAAGATGAAGCAGCCAAAAAAGATTGTTGTAAGAAAGGAACTGCTGAAGAGGGAAAATGTAAAGAAGGAGCAGCGAAAAAAGACTGTTGCAAGGAGAAAAAGGAAGCTGCTTGTAAACACTAAATATAATATAACAGCCTCTTTAAGAGGCTGTTTTTTGCCAATACTACTCGAATATTAATTTTAAACTACTACGAATATGATAGTCTCTATTGCTATAATTGGATTAGTAACCATTGTCTTAATTTTTGTTATTAATCTCCGAAAAAGCTTAAAAAAAGAAGCTCTAAATACTTCAAAAGTGAATTATTCTATTTCAAACACGACCGATAAAGAGGAAAGTCGTCTTCGTTTGACAAAAATATATCATTGCTCTTTGGACAATTTAGAGGAAGCAATCACTAAGAAATACCAATTAGATACGCTAAGTCAGCCAGAAATCGAGGAATTAGTCGAAAGAATTCGTAAAAGTAAAATGCAAGAAGCAACTACGTTGAAGTTGCATCCAGAAGACACTGGATCGGCAATTGTAGAAAGTTATATTTTAAAGCATTTGAATAAATAAACCAACTAAAAATAGTACTTTTATTTACCGAAAAACATGAAGTTTAAAAAAGAAGGTAATGAAAAAAGTAACAGGTATTGGAGGAGTTTTTTTCAAATGTAAAGACCCTAAGAGCATCACTGAATGGTATCAAAAGCACCTTGGATTAGATACAAATCCATATGGAGCAACCTTTGAATGGTATGAAGACAAGGAAGGTGTCAAGAAAGCACAAACACAGTGGACTCCTTTTTCTGAAAAATCAGATTTCTTTGAACCTTCTAACAGTAATTTTATGATCAACTATCGTGTCGAAAATCTAGAAGCACTAGTAGAAGAATTCAAAGCCAATGGTGTGACAATTCTTGACACTATTGAAACATACGATTATGGTAAATTCGTACATATCTTAGATGGAGAAGGCAACAAAATTCAGTTGTGGGAACCAATTGATTAGTGACAAATGAAGTATTAAGAAGGTTCAGAAAACAATATTCCTATGAAAACCTACATTTCCATACTAAGAGGAATCAACGTAAGTGGACACCATCTTATTAAAATGGAAGCCTTACGAAAGTCGTATGAAGGCTTGGGTTTTCATCATGTAAAATCGTATGTTCAAAGTGGAAATGTCATCTTCTCAGCTAACGAAATTGGAATAGCCGATTTAGAACAACAAATAGTCCAGCGAATTCAACAGGATTTTGGTTTTGAAGTTCCTGTCATTATCTTATCAATAGATAAGTTGAAACAAATCATTGAAAACAATCCATTTCTCAAACAACCCGACAAAGAACTTGCTTTTTTTCACATCACTTTTCTATCTTCCAAGCCCGAACAATATGACTTTTCATCCATAGAAGAGAAAAGACAAACTGGAGAAGAAATTGTGATTTCCGATACAGCTGTTTACTTGTACTGTCCGAATGGATACGGAAATACAAAATTAAACAATACCTTTATAGAAAAGAAGCTCAACGTTCGAGCAACCACTAGAAATTGGAAGACAAGCAATGAGCTGCTAAGAATGGCCCAACAAACAATTTAAATATGAACAACCAAGTAAATTTACCCGATTCCGTCCGTTCGAGAAGCGAATTTAAACGCAAGTTTAGTTTTAGTGAGCTATACACCTCTTTGGTATTTGCTCCAAGAGCGATGAGGAAACTAATTAAGAACAAGAAAACCAAATTAATCAGTGAGCAATTTGTTGAACGCTTACAGTTAGCGGTAACCGAAGTGAATGGATGTCCTGCTTGTTCGTATCAATATGCTAAAATGGCGCTAAAGCAAGGCATGAGTAATGACGAGATAAGTAGCTTCTTAACTGGCGGAGAAGACTTCATTCGCCCCGAAGAAGCAAAAGCTATCTTATATGCTCAACATTTTGCAGATTCCCGAGGATTTCCAAAAAAAATACGCTTATGACGCTATCGTAAAAGAGTATGGTGAAAAGGAGGCGGTTATTATTTATGCTGCTTGTCAAATAATGATTGCTGGGAATATTTATGGCATTCCATATAGCGCCTTTCAATCACGCCGAAAAGGAGAAGCCTATAAAGACAGCTCATTGTTTTTCGAGTTAGGAATGTTGATAGGAGGAATTCTTATTCTACCAATTGCCCTTCTTAATGGTGTCCTAAGAGGTTTGATTGGTTTATCAAATCAACGGTTGGACAAAAGTATAGAAGAATAAAATTTCGATTATACTCAAGAAAAAAGTAACCTTCCAATTCTGAAAAACTAAGTTGAAATTAGATTTAAGAATCCTCATGCTTAACTGCATGAGGATTCTTTGTTTTTGATAGTATATATCGCTCGTACAATATCAATACTTTATCCATAAAAGAAATAATTATATAAATTTTTACTTTTTTTATATAACACATTTTTTTTCATTAAGGCTGTACTTTGTAATCAAAGTATTAGAAGTATAACTTATACATAAAGAATTTTAATCCCTAACAGAAATGAAAAAGATACTACTTTCCTTAGCAATTATTTTTACTGTTATTAATGTAAATGCACAAAAAGTCGCCTTACACAGTACTTCAGGAGTACAACACTTCAATGGTATCTCTGGTTTTTTAAACGCCTATAATGCTGCAAATCCTGGAGACACGATTTATTTGCTAGGTGGCGGATTTAATCCTCCTGTATATATTGATAAGCAATTAACGGTTTTTGGAGCTGGTCACTACCCCGACTCTACCTTAGCTACATCCAAAACATTTATCAATGCAACTCTAACATTCCGAGATAATGCAGATGGTTTTCATCTAGAAGGTGTGGACGTGAATGGAGATATCAATTTCTACAGTAACGAGCCCATTAATAATGTAATCATCAAATATTCTAAGATGAATAATTTTTCTGCATCAGGAAACTTAACCACCCCTTCAAGTAATCTCGGAATAATCAATTGTGTGTTAATAGGGGCTTTGAATTTAGAAAATATAGAAAATGGAGGAATTTTTAATTCTATTATTCAATCTCCTATTAGTTTTAGTCAAGGTAATCTTTTTGAAAATAACATTTTCATGTTTAATGATCCTTACACAATGTACGCCTGTAACAATAACAGTATAAATAATAATATATTCCTAAATGCTTACTACAATGGAGGTGAAATTCTCGGAACTGCCAATCAACTACGCAATAATGTTTTCGCTTCACCAGTTGTCGGATATGGAACAACTCCAATTACATCCGGAAACTATATTGGAGTAGCACTCAATACTATTTTTGTTAACCATACAGCATATACTTTCAGCTATGCAAATGACTATCATCTTCAAAACCCTATCACTTATTTAGGTATTGACGGAACTCAAGTTGGGGTCTATGGTGGAATTCACAGTAAGGAAGGTGCAGTTCCTTCAAATCCGCATATTCAGATAAACAACAGTGCCACACAAACTGATGTTAATGGTGATTTAAATATTCAAATTCAAGTAGAAGCTCAAGATAAATAAACCTTAAAATCAATAACTATGAAAAAAGTAAAACAACTATTAATAATTGTACTTCTAGGCAATACATTCGCACTATTTTCACAACAAAAAGTAGCACTTCACAGCTCTTCTGGAATTCAACATTTTAATGGAGTTGCTGGCTTTTTAAATGCCTATAACACAGCAAGTCCTGGAGACACAATTTATTTACCCAGTGGTGGATTTACCAGTCCTAACTACATTGATAAATCACTAATGATTTTTGGAGCTGGGCATTACCCTGATTCAACTACAGCAACGTCAAAAACTTCTATCAATGGAGGGATAACTTTTAGAGATAATGCAGATGGTTTTTATATAGAAGGTGTTGATTTTAATGGAGATATCAATTTCTACAACAACGAATCCATCAACAATGTAACCATTAAATATAGTAGATTTAACAACTTCTCAGCTGATGGGAATTTAACAAATCCTTCAAGTAACTTAGCAATAATCAATTGTGTCTTATCTGGATCTTTGTATCTTCAAAACGTGCAAGATGCGGCGATATTTAATTCCATTGTTCAATTAAACATTGCATTTAGTCAAGGTAATCTTTTTGAAAATAATATTATCCTGTTTAACGACGCCTATTCGATGTACGCATGCAACAGTAATACGATCAATAACAACATATTTATAAATCCAGGTTCAGGTGCTTATTTCCTAGGGTTTTCAAATAACATTCACAATAATCTTTTTGTGCAAGCTGCGCCAGGTTATGGAACAACTCCAGTTACTTCAGGCAACTATGTTGGTGTAGCTCTCAATAACATTTTTGTTAATCACGCAGGCTATGCTTTCAGCTATGCAAATGACTATCATCTTCAAAACCCTATCACTTATTTAGGTATTGACGGAACTCAAGTTGGGGTCTATGGTGGAATTCACAGTAAGGAAGGTGCAGTTCCTTCAAATCCGCATATTCAGATAAACAACAGTGCCACACAAACCGACAACAATGGTGATTTGAATATCAATATTCAAGTGGAAGCTCAAGATCAATAAACCTTAATACACCTTAAAATCAATATCTATGAAAAAAATTAAACAACTATTAATGATTGCTCTATTAAGCAATACATTCGCGCTATTTTCACAACAAAAAGTGGCCCTACACAGCAATGGTGTAACCACTATTTTTGGTGGAGCAAATCCTTTTACAGATGCTTATTCTGCTGCAACGAATGGTGATACCTTATACTTACCTGGTGGAAATCTACCTTATCCCACTGCTATCAACAAAGGCTTAGTTATTATAGGTGCTGGCTATCATCCCGATTCAACGACGACAACTATGCCAACAATACTGTCGGGAGATTTAACAATTTCACAAGATGCTGATAAATTACATTTAGAAGGCTTTCTCTTGACGGGATCAATCTCCTTCACCACAAATCACAAAGTTGACTCAGTGGTTATAAAAAGATGCAAATTTACATCATTGACATATAATGGCAATCGTACAAATGCTTCTGTGAAGAATGAGATAATAGAGTGCGTCATTACAGGAAATATTGACTTTTCAAACCTAAAAACAAGTTTGATGAGCAATTGCATAATAAACGGCGTAATTGCTAATGGACTAGATATGGGAATATCAAATAATCTTATTTTATACAATATCGCTTCCGCTCTCTATTATCATGGTGCGTTTTTAAATTTTGATGCTTCATTTATTAATAACAATATTATTTTTAGAACCTACCCTACTGTTCAATATCAATCTGAATTGAACACGTTTACTAAAAATATATTTGCTGTAACACCTTTAGTTGGTTCAAATTCATTTATTGATAATTATAACGATGTTGATTTTAGTACTCTTTTAATAAATCAAAGCGGAACTACATTTGATTATGCCCACGATTATCATTTACAAAACCCAACATCCTATTTAGGAACAGATGGAACGCAAGTAGGTATTTACGGAGGAATGTTTCCTTTTAAAGTTGGTTCAGTTCCTGTAAATCCTCATTTTCAGTTTAAAAACATAGCTCCAGCAACTGATGTTAATGGCGACTTGAACATCCAAATTCAAGTGGAAGCTCAAGATAATTAAATCTGATTTAAAAAATAAATAATATGAAAACAATCAAACAGCTATTAATAATTGGATTATTATTTAATATATCCACATTGTTTGCTCAACAAAAAGTAGCCTTGCATAGCAATGGATTAACAACTATGTTTTTTGGTATAAGCCCATTTATGGATGCATACAACGCTGCCTCTTCTGGAGATACTATTTATTTGACTGGTGGCGGATTTGTACCTCCCGCAAGTATTGATATACCTTTAACTGTATTCGGAGCTGGTCATTACCCCGATTCAACTCAAGCTGTTTCGAAAACATTTATTAATGGTAGCATTAACCTTTCCGAAAATGCAGATGGCTTTCACATAGAAGGAGTGGATATAAATGGGAATTTAACCTTTGCTAACAATCTATCAGTAAATAATGTTATTGTCAAATACTGTAAGATGATTACTTTAAACATTACTGGGGACAATACTTTTTTAAATGCATCTACTAATTTTATTTGTATGAATAGTGTTATTACTGGTGAACTTAATCTTTCTAATGCTCAAAATACGGGGGTTTTCAATAGTATAATACAAGGAAAAGTGAATGGCTCTTTTGGAAACATCTTTGAAAATAATATTTTCATAGCTTCCTATGGTAGTGGAATTATGTGGTCAATCATTACAGGTGATAATAACTATTGCAACAACAATATATTTTTTAGTGAAAATGGGAGGTATTTTGCAGGTTCTTCTAATCAAATTAAAAACAATGTGTTTGTGTCAGCTGCGCCCATATTAGGAACTACACCTATTCATTCAGGTAACTATTATCCAGTAGCACAAAATGGTATGTTAATTAATCAAACAGGTTCTGTATTTGACTATTCTCATAATTATCACCTTCAAAATCCAGGGTCATTTTTAGGAATTGATAATACAGAAGTAGGATTGTATGGTGGATCTTATGGATATAAAGAAGGTGCTGTACCTAGTAACCCACACTTTCAACTTAAAAATATTTCACCAGCAACTGATGTTAATGGCGACTTGAATATTCAAATTCAAGTGGAAGCACAAGATAATTAAAATATAAAAAAACAAGATTATGAAACAGATACAACTTCTAATAGTCGCACTTTATCTCACATTCAGTGCGAGTGCTCAAAATAAAGTCAAAGGTTATGAGTATTGGTTTGATAACGATTATGCAAATAAAGTTACGACGGCAGTTACGCCTGTAAAGCAATTTTCTTTAAATGCTGATGTTGCCACAACAGGACTGACAAATGGAATTCATACGGTCAATATTCGAGTAGTCGATAACACGGAGAAATACAGTAGTACACTGAGTCATTTTTTCTATAAAATGCCGCAACACACCGCTGTGAATTACCTTTTAGTGGCTTACGAATATTGGTTTGACAACGATTATGCAAATGCTATTACCGTTAACACCACTGCTCAGAAACAAGTGTCTGTAAACGATCTTATTAGTACTCCATCACTCAGCAATGGAATTCATACTTTAAATATTCGTTTCAAAGATAACGGGCAAAAGTGGAGCAGTACTTTAAGTCAATTTTTTTACAAGATGCCACAACAAGTGTCAACTGCTCACAAGCTTGTTACGTATGAATACTGGTTTGATAATGATTATGCAAATGTAGTTACAGTCAATACGCCTAATCAAAAACAGGTTGCGATTAGTGACTTAATCAATGTACAGACCTTAAACAATGGAATTCATACCTTAAACATTCGATTTAAGGACAACGAGCAACTTTGGAGCAGTACATTGAGTCAGTTTTTCTACAAAATGCCTATAAAAGCGACTGTTAATAATGTCATCACCAATTACCGTTATTGGGTAGACAACGATTTTGCCAATGCGACACACATTACGTTACCCACATCGGTAAAGCAATTGAGCTTAGTCGATAATTTAGATTTTACGAATATTCCAAAAGGAGGTCATACTGTTCATTTTCAATTCAAAGACAGTTTAGGTTTATGGAGCTCTGTAACAACAGATAGCATCGTGAAAATTTCATTACCCATTTCAAATTTCTCTTACACGACGGATGTTAAGTGTGATTCAACGATTTATGATTTCACCGACTTAAGTGTTGATGGAGACACCTATTTGTGGAATTTTGGTGATGGAGCAACGGATACCGTAGCAAATCCAAAACACACCTTCTACACGCCAGGCTCTTATCAAATTAGCTTAACCGTTACAGATACACTAACAATGGTAGATAGTACGTATCTAACAACCGTTTCTGTGACAGGAAACACTGCTCATTCTTTCTCTGTAACAACATGTGACAGTTATACCTCTCCAAGTGGGAATTATACATTTACAACTAGCGGAACTTTCAATGACACCATTCCAAATCAATGGAACTGTGATAGCTTGTTAACCATCGATGTAACAATCAATTATGCAACTGCTTCCACAGATGTAATTACCGCTTGCGATAGCTATACATGGATAAATGGAAATACGTACACAGCAAGTAACAGTACAGCAACACATACAATCATTAATGCTGCAGGTTGTGATTCAACGATTACCTTGCACTTGACGATTAATAAAGCAAATATCAACGTTACACAAGATGGTATTTCATTAACAAGTAGCGCAACAGGAGCAAGCTACCAATGGTTGGATTGCAACGATGCATATTCCGTTATTTCTGGAGAAAAGAGTAAAACATTTACAGCAATTGAGAATGGAAGTTATGCGGTTGAAGTGACTCAAAATGGTTGTAAAGACACTTCTGCTTGTTTTACTGTGACAACTGTTGGAATTAAATCACTTGCTGAAGCATCCTACAAATTGTATCCTAATCCTGTAAACGATGAATTGACGATTGAAAGTCAAGGAGATATCAATCTTGTGGAAGTTTATAGTGTAACGGGACAATTGTTGCAAACAGTGAATCCGCAATCAAAAGTGATCAAGATTAATGTATCAACTTATGAGCAAGGAGTTTATTTGATTAAATTACACACAACTGACGGTCGAATTAAGACTTCAAGAGTGGTGAAGAATTAAGAATAACAAACCACTATTCATAATAAGAAAAATCCCTTCGCCATTTGGCGAAGGGATTTTTTTTTGAATCCTATTTTTCTACATAAATACCAACAAAGTTTATCCACAGAAGGCTATTCTAATGAATGTTTTCACTTTCCTCCAATCTAAAAAATATAACTAGATGTTTTTTTAAAAAGAATTTAGTTAAATTTACAATATGAAAAATGCTACTCTTATTCAGTTCTACACTAATTTATACGGTTATTAAACTAAACGCTACTTCGCTTTATGAGATTATTAATCTATTTAATCATTGTTCTAAATTTCCTAACTCTTCTAGTACAAAAAGAAAAAATAGCATCACTCAAACATAAATTAAAGGTTGCCCTTAAAAAAAGGAACAATCATTTAATTAAAATACCGGTTGTATATGCCTAAAATAGTTATCGCCGATGATCATCCTATACTGTTACAAGGATTATATAATCAACTTATTGAGTTAGGTTATTCTGAGGTTTAAAAGCGATTAACGGTAGTGAAGCTTTACAACTTATCATCGAAGAAAATCCGGACATTGCTATTTTAGATATAGAAATGCCTATCATTGATGGATTGTCTATTGCTAAGCACTGTAAAGAAGTTCACTCAAAAACAAAATTCATTATTCTATCATATCACAAAGAAGGTGAATTCATAGCGAAAGCAAAATCATTAAACCTTTCTGGATATATCTTAAAAGAAGATGCGCTATCTGAAATTGACCGTTGTATTCGTACTATTATTGAAGGGAAAGAATACTATAGCGCCATTTTTGATACCCTCGACACTAAAAAAATAAACGCTTCTCACGACTTACTTCATATATTATCTCCTTCAGAATTAAAAATTCTAAAATTAATTGCTCAAAGTAATAACAGTAAAGAAATTTCCAAACAGCTATTTATCTCGGAACGAACCGTTGAAAAGCATAGAAGTAATATTATTATGAAGCTGCAGTTAAAAGGAAGAACGAATTCTTTATATGAATGGGCGCTGGAAAATAAAGCTTACATTTAATTCAATTCCGCACGTGTGAAAACGTGTGAATATTCGTAGAAATACGAAATTTTCGGATGATAAAGTGGCTACTTCGACGCTAGAAATTGTTTCATCAGAACAAAGAGAGAAATTTTATTTATCTAAGGCATATTAATAGGGCGCTTTAATTTAAAAATATTAATCGAAATTATGAAATGGATATTCTTTTTAATGGTTCTTTTTTATACTTATCATGAAAGTAAAGCAGCCACTGTTTTAGTTGAACAAAAACAAGTTTCTCTTGAAGATTCAACTTCATTTTTCATCCATAAATTAGATCAAGCTCTGCGTCTTAAAAATCTCGATTCTTTAGATGCCATTTTTTTGAGCTTTGTCAAAAACAAGCTTGAAAACAATGATTTAGCACAAGGGCATTCTCTCTTAAACCAAATAATCGCAGATAAAACGCTCTCTGATACCTTAAAGATTTTAGCCTTCAAAAATAAAGCTATTTTATTTGGCCAAATCGATTACACAAAGAAAAGGCACGCCTTTGAATCTGCGTTGAAAATCATTCGTGAAACAGGAATTCTTTCCGATTTAATCCCCATTTATAATATTGAAATAGCTAAAACATACCTGTCTCAACTCAATTTTCTAGGAGCTACATCAACCTTAAAAAAGATAAATATCTCAAGCATTCAAAATCTTGAAAAGAAAGTTGAAAATTTAGGTATCTGTGGCGTTCTATATTCTCAAATGAGGGACACAAGTCAAGCTCTCAGCGCATTGAATGAAGCTATTTCAATTGCAAGACAAAACAATGATTATTTTGGTATTGGCACCATTAATTCTACCTTGGGAGGTATTTATTCCGCGCAACTCAAACAACGTCAAACAGCTATTGACTATTATCGAATTTCAATGAATGCCTTTCATTAAGCAGGTTATGATCATTATGCTTTGGGAAGTCAGTGCGATATTGGAGTTGTATTTTCACATATGAACCAGCTAGATTCTACACTTTATTATTTGGAAAAATCTTACCATGAATCCATTAAAATTGGTTCCACCTATGACCAGTCTATTTGTGCCAATGAATTAGGAAACGTATATAATAAATTAAATCAACCCCAATTAGCCTTGAAGATGTGCAAAGAGGCAAAAAAATTAAGCTGGGATTACTCTAGTGATAATTTTCGTTATTCCTGTGCGCTTAGCTTATCAAAAGCATTTGAATCTTTGCATGAATATGATTCATCGCTTTATTATTACAAGTTATACCATGTCTATTTGGACAGTACATTGAATAAAGAGGAAACCATAGCTATTGCAAAATTTAATGCAGAAATTCATTAGTGTCCCATTAAAATTAGGACGGGTTAAAAATTAAATAAATTTGGCTCA
>JBEBRN010000053.1:0-20953 GCA_040394775.1 Taishania pollutisoli | reverse complement strand
TCTTTTCAGATTAACTCAAATTTATGCATAGTCCCCAACTTTTGGACTTGATCCACGAAAAGGGGATACGGGAGTATCCTTTTTTCGTTGGGGCGAGTTGGGGCGAATTGCAATTCGCCCCAACAACTCGCCCCAATAAAAAAACCGACTGTTTTTACAATCGGTTTTGAGCGGAGAGAGAGGGATTCGAACCCCCGGACCCGCGAAGGTCAACGGTTTTCAAGACCGCCGCATTCGACCACTCTGCCATCTCTCCGGGGACAAAATTATATAAATATCCCATTCATGCAACTCTTTTTTGAAAAAAAAGTATTTTTTTTATTTCACTTTCTTTTTTGACGTGCTCAATTTAATTAAAAACCTCTTAAATACAGCGCTTTATTGATTGATCTGAGAAATTCACAGAAAATCTTTTAGTACCTTTGTATAAAATGTTTTGACATGAAATTCATCTATATTTTACTCTTTTTAATCCCTTTTGTCTCTTTTTCTCAAAAAGAGACACCATCAAAAGGTGAAAAAAAACTACAAGCCTATTTTGACTATAAGCTTTTTGAAATACCAAACGATTCTTCCTATATAGAAAGTTATCTTCAATTTCAGGCGGCAAAAATCAATTACCTACCAGTAGGCAAACATGATTTACAGGGTCAATTAGCAATTCAATACCAATTAAAACGTGGTGATTCCATTTATGCAGCAAATACGTACACCTTTTTAACTCCTATCATGAAGGATAGCATAGTGGATAATTTTATAGAAGTATTTCGTATTAAAGCAGCTCCTGGGATTTATGAATTAAAATTAGGATTATTGGACGTCAATAGTAAAAATGATTTCATCTATACTTCACAAGTAATCGAAGTTCCTAAAATTACCTCTTCCCCGACCCTTTCAGATGTCATCATAGCAGAAATCTTAAAATATTCAGCGGAAAGCTCTATATTTAACAAGAATGGTGTCATCGTCTATCCTCGTATCCAAAATTTCTTTGATACTCAAGATGAAAAAATACCCTTCTATATCGAAGCATATCACTTAGACAGCACCCAAACCTATGCATTAAAATGGTCAATTTTTGACGTCATTAAAAAAGAAACATTGCTTGACTATTTCGGTACACGAAAAATTAGTCACGTAGAAAACCCTGTAATCACTTCATTCGTCGATATCTCAAACCTTCCAACAGGTGAATATAATTTAGTGTTTGAACTGATACAAAGTAATTCTGGAACATTATCTAAAAAGGAATATTTCTTTGCAAAGCAGACAGATGAATTAAACGATTTGGTTATTTCTGATGATGACATTATTGTTGACCCCGCATTTCAAGCTTCAATCACAGAAGACAGTGTGGTGTTTTATACAAGAAGTCTATATCCGATTGTTGGTCGTTACGAGCAAAAACACATTCAAGCATTGCTAAAAGAAAAAGATATTAGCAAGATGAGAAACTATATGGAGAAATTTTGGATTGCTATGTCAAAAGAATCACCAACAAAAGAGGCACCTTATGAAATATGGCTAAAATATAAAGGACAAGTGATGTTGGTTCAGCGTAAATTTGCAGCGACAAACATGCCAGGTTATGCTACTGATAGAGGGCGTGTTTATCTTCAATACGGCTCTCCTTCGTCTATTATTGCGAAAGAAAACTCACCATCTGAATATCCTTATGAAATATGGATTTACGATAAAATCAAACAGTATTCAAATAGACGATTTGTATTTTACAGTCCTGAGTTATTGCAAAACTCTTATCAATTATTACATTCCGATATGTTTGGTGAATTGCAAAACTACAGATGGCAACATGAATTATCCAAAAGAAATTCACCTACCATCAATTTAGATGATGCAAATGATGGTAATATTGATCATTTTGGGGGGAATAGTTCAATTTATTACAATCAACACTAAATCGAATGGATGTCAGCCAAATCGCTGTTGTTATTTTAAATTGGAATGGTAAAAATTTACTGACTCAATTTTTACCAACAGTTATTCAATATTCAGGAAATGCGGTTGTATATGTAGCAGACAATCACTCGTCGGATGATTCAGTTTCCTATGTGAAAGAACATTTCCCTACTGTGAAAATCATCGAAAATGCCCAAAATGGTGGTTATGCAAAAGGTTATAACGATGCACTGAAATACGTTGAAGAACCGTATTATTTGCTTCTCAATAGTGACATAGAAGTAACTGAAAATTGGTTAGAACCATTATTTGAAGCTATTCAAGAAGAAAATGTCGCAGCTGTTCAACCCAAAATAAAAGCCTACAAAAAGAAAACTCATTTTGAATATGCAGGTGCTGCTGGAGGTTTTATAGATAAAAACTTCTACCCATTTTGTCGTGGACGAATCTTTGATATAGTGGAAGAAGATAAAGGGCAATACGACTATCCAATGGATGTCTTTTGGGTTTCTGGTGCGTGCTTTTTAATTCGAAAAGAACAGTATTGGGAAGTGGGAGGATTAGACGAGGATTTTTTTGCTCACATGGAGGAAATCGACTTATGTTGGCGCATTAAAAAACGTGGTTTTGCATTGAAAGTAATCCCATCTGCTTCAATATTTCACATTGGAGGCGGAACCTTAGATTACACTTCTCCTAGAAAGACCTATTTGAATTTCCGTAACAGTTTGTTGATGATTACAAAAAACTACGACGGCTGGTTGTTTGGCAAGATTTTCTTCCGAATGATACTAGATGGCGTTGCGGGTGTTGTTTTTCTTCTAAAAGGTCAGCCAAAACAAATGATGGCCATTATTAAAGCTCATTTTTCATTTTATGGTTCACTAAAGAAAACCATACAAAAAAGAGAAAAAGGAAATTTTGTAGCTTTCAAAGATATCAAAGGAGCATACAAAGGTTCTATTCTTTGGAGTTTTCACATTAAGAAATTACGTATTTTTTCTAAGTTAAATTTGAGAAAACTGGAGAAATATTAAGAATTCATTTTAC
Organism: Taishania pollutisoli; assembly: GCA_040394775.1. Taxonomy (GTDB): domain Bacteria; phylum Bacteroidota; class Bacteroidia; order Flavobacteriales_D; family Crocinitomicaceae; genus 40-80. The sequence goes on along the minus strand of JBEBRN010000053.1, from coordinate 17,983 downwards.
TTCTTCGTAAACTATTTCTTTTTCAGTTGATGAATCGGTTGCCTTTGAAATAGGCGTTTCACATCCATTTGTGGAGCAACAACCCCATTTAAAAATAGCCATCGCTAAGAATAAAACTCCTACCACAATAAAAGCCCATTGCTCAGATTGAATACCATCACCGATTAAATAAACACCTAGTACTACTCTTAAAACGCGCGAGAAATTCCAATTTTTCAACATATTATTTCTTTTCAGGATAACCTAATTTTGAGAGCTCCTCACTGATTTTCTCTTTGGAAGCAGTTCCTTTTACTGTGACAGCTCCTGTTTCAACATTTACAGCTACCTCTTCTACTCCATCCAATTTAGAAAGACCATTTTGAATGCTATTGGCACAACCACTACATTTTATATTTTGGGCGATTAATTCAAATTCCATATCCTTTGTGTTTGAAAAAGTAAAGGTACATTTCTTATTCTTCTTCCATTGTTACTTTTGTCACAAAAGGAAATATTGCTTATTTTGAGTTGAAATTGAACCTACATTTCATCGTTCTTTCAATAATTTTACCTAATTTTGAATCATTCTAAATAAACACATAAAACATAATATGAAAACAGCATCTTTAAAAAAAGACATTGAATTAAAAGAAGACAGACCAGCAGTTAAAGTTCTTCTTGAAACTGAAGCAGGAAAAGAAATCAGAATTGCTTTTAAAAAAGGACAATCTATGAAAAAGCATCAAGCTCCTTTTCCAATCGTGGTGGAAGTATTTGAAGGAAGCATAGAATTCGGTGTAAACGATGATCAAGTCGTAACATTAGAAGCAGGAGATTTAATTGCCTTAGAAGCAAGCGTTCCTCACGACTTAGTAGCAAACGAGCAAAGTATAGTGCGATTAAGTTTAAATAAATTGGATAGCACGAGTCGTGTAGAAAACGTTATAAAATAATTTCTACCAAAGAAGTCTAATACTCTATTTCCACGCTAGTGTTATCTCGCGTTTTCCGGGAGGTCCTGGCGTGGATTCTACTCTAAATCCAACACTTTTTAAATCCCGTTTGACTTGTCCTTTAGCACAATAGGTCACTAAAAGTCCACCGGGTTTCAGAGCACTGTAAATTTTAGAGAAAATTTCTGGCGTCCACAACTCATTTTGAATAGCGGGCGCAAAAGCATCAAAGAAAACACAGTCGTAAAATTCATTTTCCAAGGAATAATTTTCTAGTTTATCATGGATTTTTTTAAACTGAAAAAATTCACTTACCGTATTTTCTTCTTCCCAAGGTAATTGATGTAAACCAACAGCTAATTCCTTTAATTCAGTATTTTCAAATAATGAAGCATAATCCAATGCCTCCACTTCTTCCAAAGCAATCGGAAAAGCTTCAATTGTGTGATAAACAACATTTGTATGATTATTTACCGCAAAATTAGCCGTTAACAAAGCATTCAAGCCCGTTCCAAATCCTACTTCAAAAATGCTGATGGAGTCCTGTTCCGCAAAATGATGAACACCATTTTTCATAAAAATATGCATCGATTCTTGCAAAGCTCCATTGTGAGAATGATAGTTCTCATCTAAATCAGGAAAGTAAATGGTTTTAGAACCGTCGGCAGTTGTGATAATCTTTCTGTTTGTTTGCATCTTTTATGCTCAATTGAATTTCAAAATTAATGAATTATCGATGGTTCGTCACTTTCCTTTCGTTAACTTTCCTTTTTTCAATCCTCCATTTTTCAAATCCATTTCACTACTTTTGTCTCTTATTGAATTTATACAATGACAAAATCACGATATACCGTAACCGCAGCACTCCCTTACGCGAACGGACCGCTACACTTGGGACATGTTGCTGGTGTTTATTTACCGGCTGATATTTTTGTGCGTTACTTGCGCATGAACCAAGAAGACGTTGCTTTTATTTGTGGAAGTGACGAACATGGTGCTGCCATTACCTTAAGAGCTAAAAAAGAAGGGATTACACCACAAGAAATTGTGGACAAATACAACAAAATAATAGGCGATTCCTTCCAAAAATTCGATATCGATTTTGATATATACCATCGTACTTCGTCTGAACTTCATCATAAAACAGCACAAGATTTTTTCTTGAAGTTGGAAGAAAATGGAAAGTTTGTAAAAGAATCAACAGAACAGTTTTTTGACGAAGAATATCAACAATTCTTAGCAGATCGTTACATCACTGGAGAATGTCCAAAGTGTCACAATGCGGGTGCTTATGGTGACCAATGTGAAAAATGCGGTTCTGATTTAAGTCCAACCGAACTCATCAATCCTATTTCTACTTTAAGTGGGAAAGTACCTGTTTTAAGAGCTACTTCACACTGGTTTTTACCAATGGACCGCCATGAAGAATGGTTACGTCCTTGGATTCAAGATGGTATTTTAGACGGCAAAAAACAACACGAACCAAAAGAATGGCGCAATCAAGTAGTTGGACAATCGCTTTCTTGGATTAACAATGGTTTGCATTCTCGAGCGATGACCAGAGATTTAGATTGGGGCGTGAAAGTTCCATTAGCGAATGCAGATGGAAAAGTGCTTTATGTGTGGTTAGATGCACCAATTGGCTATATTTCTGCTACCAAACAATGGGCAGCGGACAACAATAAAAACTGGGAAGATTACTGGACAGGCGACACGAAATTGATTCATTTTATTGGAAAAGACAACATCGTTTTCCATGCTATCATTTTTCCGATTCTTTTAAAAGATCACGGAGATTTTATTCTTCCTAACAACGTTCCTGCTTCAGAGTTTCTAAATTTAGAAGGTGCGAAATTATCGACTTCCAGAAATTGGGCAGTTTGGTTGCACGAATACTTAGAAAGATACCCCACAAAAGTGGATGAATTACGCTACACATTGACGGCTATCGCTCCTGAGAACAAAGACAGTGAATTTACTTGGAAAGAATACCAAACACGAGTTAATAACGAGTTGGGTGCAATTCTAGGGAATTTCATTAACCGAGCGTTAGTATTAACGGATAAATACTATGGTGGAAAAGTTCCTGCATTAGGCAAAACGACTTCAGAAGACGAAGCTATTTTGGCCGAAATCAAAACATTCCCCGACCGTATTGGTAAATTGATTAAGGCTTATAAATTCAGAGAAGCGCAATCAGAAGCGATGAATTTAGCCCGTTTGGGAAATAAATATTTAGCGGACATGGAACCTTGGAAGTTGGTAAAAACAGACGAGAAACGTGTGGAAACCATCATGTACATTGCCTTGGAAATTACTGCTAATCTTTCGTTGATTTTAGAACCTTTCTTACCAGCAACGGCCAGAAAATTAAGAGCATGTTTAGGCATAGAGCTGACTACTTGGGAAGAAATCGGACAAAATGATATTTTACAAAAAATCAATACCGTTACCACACCAGATATTCTTTTCCCTAAAATTGAAGACAGCATGGTAGAAACAGAATTAGAAATTTTAAAGAATAGTCAAACCGTTCCGGTGGAAGAAACAACCAAAGAAGCGTTACCACAAAAACCAGCGACCACTTTCGATAATTTCTCAGCGATGGACATTCGTTTAGGAACGATTATGACCGCAGAGAAAGTGAAAAAAGCAGATAAATTATTACAGTTGACCATTGATACAGGAATCGATACGCGTACTATTATTTCTGGTATTGCAGAACATTATACACCTGAAGAAGTGATTGGAAAAACAGTTGCAGTATTGATGAATTTAGAACCACGGAAAATTAGAGGCGTTGAGTCACAAGGAATGATTTTGATGGCCGAAGATGAAAATGGGAAACTTAGTTTTATGATTCCAGAAAAGGAATTTAAAGCAGGAGGAGAAATTAGATAATATGACGCCAATTACCGCTGCAATCATCACCTTTAACGAGGAGAAAAACATCCAACGATGTATCGAATCGTTATTGCCAATTGCAGACGAAATTGTGATTATTGACTCATTTTCCACCGATAAAACTAAAGAAATAGCGATTTCGTACGAAAAAGTGCGATTTATTGAGCATACATTCGACGGACACATTCAACAAAAGAATATCGCATTGCAAACCGCTCAAAACAATTGGGTGATTTCACTTGATGCCGACGAAGCGTTAACGCCAGAATTGACACAATCCATTCTAGCGGCTTTTCAAAATCCGACAGCAGATGGCTACAAATTCAATCGTTTGACGTATTACTGCGGTCATTGGGTGAAACATTGCGGTTGGTATCCTGATACAAAAATTCGTTTGGTGAAGAAAGATAATGCCGAATGGCGAGGCGAAAATCCGCACGACCGATTGGAAGTCATTAGTGGAAATACTATCGTTCATTTAAAAGGCGATTTATTACACTATTCGTATTATTCCGCCGAACAACATTACAAACAAATTGAGTATTTTGGTGAAATTGCCTCCAAAGCGGCTTTTCAAAAAGGAAAACGTACGAATTGGATGTTGATTTATCTAAAAACAGGATTTCAATTCATCAAGAGTTTTATTTTACAACACGGTATTTTAGATGGAAAAACAGGTTGGCTTATTTCAAAACGAAGTGCTTTTGCGACGTATGTGAAATATACTAAATTACTGAAATTAAAAAGTCAATAAATTATAACGAATCGATGACACCTAAAAACATTCTCATATCACGCACAGACAGTATTGGCGACGTTGTTTTGACCTTACCACTTTGTGCTTGGTTGAAAAAGCAATTTCCCGATTGTCGTATCGTGTTTTTAGGAAATACCTATACACAACCCGTTATAGAATGCTTTCCAGCGATTGACGAAATTATAGAATGGAAACAACTCCAAAGCTTATCTATTGACGATCAAATCCAACAGATAAAAGCGTTGAATATTGATTCATGTATTCATGTTTTTCCTCGAAAAGAAATCGCGAAACTGATTAAAAAAGCAGGCGTACCTCATCGTATTGGAACTTCGCACCGTTTATTTCATTGGTTGACGTGTAACATTCGACCGAATTTCACCCGAAAAGAATCTGACTTACACGAGTCACAACTTAACTTTAAATTACTGGAACCGTTGGGTGTCAAAGAAGTGCCCAGTTTAGCCGAAATACAAAATCTACTTTCCAGATTTAAATCGAAAGAACAATCGTTACCTATTGAACTACCCGAAGGAAAAAAAGTGATTTTACATCCAAAATCACAAGGAAGTGCACTCGAATGGCCCATTGAAAAATATAGCCAACTAGCACAACAACTAGCCGATAATGGACAAACGGTTTATTTCACGGGGACTCAAAAAGAAGGTGATTTATTCCGTGATCAATTGCCGCAACATCCCAATATTCATGACGTTTCAGGAAATTTTTCCCTTTCAGAATTCATTACATTTATTTCGAAATGCGATACGATTGTGGCGTGTAGTACAGGACCGCTTCATATTGGAGCTGTTTTAGGATTAAAAGCGATCGGTATCTTTTCTCAAACACGTCCTATTCATCCTGGAAGATGGCAACCGATTGGTAAAAATGTTGTTGTGTTGACCAATTCAAATGAACCAACCGAAGGAAAGATTCAATTTGGCTATATCAAAGAGATTGAGGTAAGTCGTGTTTTGAATGAAATCACATAATTGCATCTTCTTTTGTATAATGAACTCCTAAAAATTGTCCCAATTTATTTCAAGTAGTTATCTTTGCCCTATGTCCGAACAACTTATTTTCAGCTCAACTGATAAAGAAGAACGATACAAAGAACTTCTACCTCAGTTAACCGCCTTATTGGAAGGAGAAAAAAATCTAATCGCAAATTTAGCTAACACCACCTCGGCATTAAAGATGGCGTTCGATTTTTTCTGGGTTGGATTTTATTTAGTAGAAAAAGAACAATTGGTATTAGGACCTTTTCAAGGACCTATTGCGTGTACCAGAATTAACTTCGGAAGAGGCGTTTGTGGAACAGCATGGAAGGAAAAGAAAACAGTACTTGTTCCCGACGTGAATGAATTCCCTGGACACATTGCTTGTAGTTCGCTTTCTCAGAGTGAAATTGTGATTCCAATTTTTAAAAACAATGAAGTTATTGCTATTTTAGACGTCGATAGTGAAGCGTTAAATTCTTTTGATGCTATTGATCAACAGTATTTAGAAAAAATTTGCGAATGCGTCAGTTCCTCCTTTTAATTTTTACTTCTTTATTGCTTTTCAGTTGTGCCCAATTGGAAGGAATAGAAGGTGGACCAGTGGATTCAACGCCACCAAGAGTGGAGAAGAATGGCGTTTCACCAAAAAATGGAAGCACACATTTCAGCAGTAAAAAAATTCAATTTAAATTCGAAGAATTTGTCCGATTAAATAATCCAAGTCAAACAATTTCGATTGTTCCAGAAGACGTAAAAATAGAAGCTACTTTAAAAGGAAAGACACTTTCGCTAGAGTTAAATGGGCAGTTTAAAGAAAATACAACTTATGTAATTACGATGAACGGAGCAGTAAGGGATATTACAGAAGCAAATGATTCGCTGATGCAATATGTTTTTTCAACCGGTGATTATTTAGACTCACTAACCTATACTGGTTTCGTGATCGATGCAAAAAAAGAAACACCCGTAAATGGTTGTTTTGTTGGACTTTATCCAGAAGGTGATAGTGCTATTTATAAAAAGCCCACCTATTACGCAACGACAGACGAACAAGGTCAATTTACATTTCGATATCTAACACCTGGAACCTTTACATTATATGCTTTCGAAGATGGGAACAAAGATTCCAAATGGCAAAAGACGGAACGAATAGCTTTTATTGACAGCAAAATTACGGTGGACACCAACCAAACAGATACCTTGCATTTACGTTTGTTTCAGCAGCCAATTCCGACTAAACTTTCGGTGAAGTATACATTTCCAGCAAAATTTACAGTAGCTTCGAGTAATGCCATTAATTTACAATCCATAGAAGTGGATAAGCAAAATATTCCATTAAACTCCATCCATTGGTACGCCGATGATTCGCTTTCCTTCATGAGTTATTTAACGACTGAGAATCAATATCAGGTAGTTGTAAATTACGTAGATTTAGACTCATTAAAAAGTGACACGCTAAATATTCGTCTTCCTTCTAAGAGGAAAAATTTAAAACCTGCAGTAGAATCATTAAGCGAACAAAAATCGTACGACAACGGTGATTCATTACTCTATGTTTTCTCCGATAATATTATTTCTATTGACACATCAAAAGTAGAGTTTTTAATAAACGATTCTATTAAAATACCTTTTGAATACTACTTTGAAAATCAATATCTTAAAATAAAATTAAGCAACTTAAAAGGCAAGCGATTTAACCTCAATTTCTTAGAAGATGCGCTACAATTTGAATATTTCAAAGAAGCATTTTCATTTACCAGACAATATGAAATTACTGACATTACAGCTTTAGGGTCGTTAATTGTAAAGTTGGACAAACTTCCTAAAAATGCCATTGTTGAAGTCATCAAAAGTGATAAAGTCTTCACAATCATCAATTGCTCAAAAGAAGGCGCTAAAATGACCTTAGAAAAGCTAGAGCCTGGCTCCTATTCTTTTGTCGCATATATCGATGAAAACAATGATGGATATTGGACGACTGGAGATTTTCTTTTCCGTAAACAACCTGAAAAAGTACTCCGTTTTTCGAGTGGCGTACAAGTTCGCTCCAATTGGGAAATAGAAGTTGAATTAGAACCGCTTGTGAATGAATATGAATAACGATGATATAATGCAAAAATCGTTTCAAACTTGGAAGATTGTGCTTGCAGTCGTTTTAGGTTTGAGTGTTGCTTTTTTTATGCTTTACAAAAGTCTTAGTGAAACCTATTTCATTGAAGACGTAACTAACGGAACTCACACGTGGATAGATGCCAATAACAATGGGAAAATAGATCAATCTGATGCACTTGAATTCATCCCTTCTCACCAAGGAAACTATAAACAACAACAACTTTCAGATGTCATCAAAGAAATCAGTTGGACGACACAGTCTATATTTTGGATATTGCTTTCCATTCTTTTTATGGCAGGGCGGGATGCTGCTTTCATGTGGCGTATCCGTGTTTTATCCAAACGAGACTTAAGCTGGAAACAAAGCTTTTACGTCATCATGATTTGGGAATTTGCCTCGGCGTTAGCACCTGGAGTTGCTGGCGGAACAGCTGTAGCGATGTTTATTTTGAATAAAGAAAAAATTGAATTGGGGCGATCGACAGCCATTACGATTGTTACTGCCTTTATGGACAATTTATTCTTTGTTGCAACAATTCCGATTGTTTTTTTACTCGTTGACACTTCTACTCTTTTCCCTTCAGAAGATATAGGAACAACGAGCATAAAGTATTTATTTTGGATGGCGTATGGATTTAAATTAACCTTAGACATCATTTTAGCTATCAGTATTTTTGTCTATCCGAAGTTTATTCAAAAATTACTCTCTCTTATTTTCCGAGTTCCTTTTTTAAACAAGTGGAAAGATGCAGCTGAAAAAGTAGGTGCGAATATTGTCATCACTTCTAAAATCATGAGGAAAGAGAAATTGAAATTCTGGTTAGAAGTATTAGCAAGTACATGGGTATCATGGATTTCTCGCTATTTGGTCATAAACTGTATCATTGCTGCTTTCATCCATATAGATTTTGGACAACATATCATTGTACTATGTCGACAATTGATGCTTTGGATTATTATGATGGTGAGCCCTACTCCAGGCGGAAGTGGTGTTGCAGAATTTGCATTTGGGAAACTGATGATTGGTATAGGCGCTTCTTCTCTACTTCTCTCTGGACTAGCCATTATCTGGCGATTAATTGCTTATTTCCCATACTTGTTTATCGGTGCAATTATTCTTCCAAAATGGTTGAAGGGGAAACAAGAATAAAACAGTATCTATTTTTATTTTGACATAAAAAAGGTGCTTTTGAATGATCAAAAGCACCTTCGTTTTAGCGAACAGTGTAATGGTTTATTTTCAGTGACACTATTTAATTTTACTAATTGGATTAGCTAATCCTTCCCACTCAACAAGGTGGAGTTTTACCGTTCCTACTGGAATTTTAGCACGAACATAAATAGGAATTTTGTTATCGTCGTCAGTGACCCAGAAGTTCACATCGTCCTCACTTTTAAAGTATCGTCCTTTTTGGACAACGGGTACAAACTTCAAACATTTAAACTTTCCTTTTCGAATGGTGATATCTTCACGACCTACAAATTTGATTTTCAATGGAAATATTTCACCATCCATAAAACATTTGTATTCGATTATTTGTCCTTTTTTAAGGTCTTTAAAATCAAGTGTACGCGCATAATAAAAAGACGAAATCATATCTTGAATACCGATGGGTACGTTCACATTTCCTTTATCGGTTTGAACTTGTTGTTTGTGCTGATTGAATACGTAGTTTTGTTTAATAATATGTCCACCTTCATTCACATCTCGGTCAAATTCCCATGTAAAAGCACCTTTTCTATCGATATAACTTTGATAAACATCTTCCACTTTATAAATCGAATTAAAACCACCTAATGTCTTTCCTGTCGCAATAACATGAACCAAAGCTCTACCTTGAGGTTTCTTGGATGTCGATTTCACTTCTAAAACAGCCTCACCGGCATCAATAACACCGTAAGTAACTCTATATCTCAACTTCTCTCCTACTTGAAAAGTTTGATTCTTTGCAACTGGATAATTAGTCGTTAAGGCAGCCATACTTAGTATAGCAACTAAAACAATGAACGGAAAAATCAGTAACCTTTTCATAATTATATTAATTTAATTAATTGGAAATCAGAAATACAAACTATATGCCAAAGATATTAAGGTTATAGAATTGTTAAATTTATTTACCATGGTAAATAAATAGCTATCTTTGAATCATAATTATTAAAATAAAGAGAAAATGAGTACTTGGAAAATAGATAAAGCACATTCAGAAGTGCAATTTAAGGTGAAACATATGGTTATTTCGACCATCTCTGGTGTTTTTAATGAATTTGATGGCCAATTAAACACTGAAGAAGATAATTTAGATAATGCTAACATCCATTTATCGATTGATGTTCAATCTATTGACACTCGAAATGAAAGTAGAGATGGACATTTAAAATCGGATGATTTCTTTTCAGCTAATAATTTTCCAAAAATTGAAATTAAGGTCGAGAATATTACAAAAGAGTCCGATGAAGAATATACTTTACACTCAAAAGTAAAAATCAAAGATGTAGAAAAAGATATTCAATTTAATGCATTATTCGGTGGCGTCATCATAGATCCTTATGGACAAACAAGAATGGGATTAGAAATTACTGGTAAATTAAATCGTCAAGATTTTGGTCTTGCTTGGAATGCAACGACAGAAGCTGGAGGATTAATCGTCTCTAACGATGTTCGTCTAATCGGAAATTTGGAATTTACTAAAGCGTAATAGCCAAACAATTATTAAAGCCTGTAAAATATTTGCAGGCTTTTTTTATGATCAAATCAGAAATAATCAATCCGTTTGAATACACTAAATAGTTCAATTTTAAACGAATGATTACACGATGAAAATAGTTTTTTTTTATCAGAACAAATAGCTCATCATAAATAACAAGTTTCTAATTATTTACATAATTAAGATTAAATAATAGTAAATAATGATTTAATAGTATATTTGTGAGACATAAATAATTAAAATGTTTTCAAAAACTTGTGAATACGCTATTCGTTCAGTAATATATATCGCTACTCAATCTATTGATGAAAAGAGAGTTAAAATAGCAGAGATTACGAAGAACTCGAATACTCCAGTAGCATTTACTGCAAAAATTTTAGGCATATTGACTAAAAGCGAAATTATAATGTCTAAGACTGGTCCAAATGGCGGTTTTTATATTGATTTAAATCAAATGAAAAAAATCAAGTTAGGCAGAATCGTAGATGTAATAGATGGAGACAATGTTTATACGGGATGTGCAGTTGGACTTTCTGAATGTAACCATGAAGAACCATGTCCAATGCACGAAAGTTTTCACGCAGTTAGAGAAGAATTAAAACGTATTTTAAACACAACGACAATATATGATTTGGCAATTAGTGTGAAATCTGGAAAATCTATATTATCTTTGGGCGGAATTAGATAAATTAATAATCAATAAAAAATAAGCATATGTGGTTTGAAAATAAGGTACAGAGTTTTGAAAACACTAGATTTGGAACAATGTCATGGATGATTATTGCTCAATGTTGTCTTGCAGGAATTGCTGGTGCAATGGCTTTATCTCATGATAGTTTTGCTGTTGTTTCTATCTTAGCAGCAGTAGCAATGGGAACGAATACAGCGTTTATTGCACAAGTACCTGGGAAATGGTGTCTTGGCGCTTTCTATACAAGTATTGCTCTTAGTGCGCTAACTGTTCTGTATTTTTTCTTCGCATAAAAGAAGAAATTATATCTAATACGAATTTATTGCTTGTTGGGTAGTTTCATAACTATCCAACATTTTTCGTATAATAAACTATCGTAATAAAACCTTACCATTCATTTACATTTAGAAATCAATGTCTGTAAGGAGATAAAGTAGTTTCTATTTATGTAACCAACGGACTTGAAATTGTTATTTACGTTTACAATTCATATAAGAAAAAGACTAATCTTATAAAAAATTAGTCTCCCCTACTCCTGAAATATTTATTGTATTACCCTCCGTAATAAGGAGCTATCATCCAGTAGACAACTACACCACTTACAGTCACATACATCCATAATGGCCATGTAATCTTCGCTAATCTTTTGTGTTTAACAAAGTCTCCGGACCAACCATATAAGTAGGTAAAAAGTATAAAAGGAACAATTATCGTACTTAATAAGATATGCGTAATTAAAATAATGAAGTAAATAGTGCGCATAATTCCTTCTCCTCCGTAAGATGTCGATTCAGATGTTGTGTGGTAGGCAATGTAACATATTAAAAATAGCAATGAAAGTGAAATACAAACCTTAATAATTGTCTTGTGTAAATAGACATTCCCTTTTTTTATGGCAACCAATGCTGCTACTAAAAGTAAAGATGTTAATCCATTGATTGTAGCGTAAATAGGTGGCAAAAACGAAAAATCATATCCTTTTACCTTTACTCCAAATAATATGGCTATAACTAAAGGTATTGCTATAGATGCAACAATAATTAATCGTCTAAATTGTTTAATTTTTTGAGGTGTAATTGTACTCATGTTCTAATAGCTTGCGTAAATCTTTCTCTAATAATTTAATTTGTTCCTTCTTTGTACCTTCGTAAAAACCTCGCACATAACCTTCTTTATCCACTAAGACAAACTTATCATCGTGAAGAAAATCCTCTTCAGGATTATCACTACGCTGTACGCCAACGTAAAAATAATCAAATGCTAAACCGTATGTTTCCTGTTCATCACCTGTCAAAAAAGACCAATTATTTGCAGTAATTTCTCTTTCCTTAATATACTTTCTAAATTCACTAGGTGAATCTCTTTCAGGGTCAATGGTGAAACTGACAAACTGAATTTGATCACTTAAATCTTTCGTATTATTTGCCAATGCTTTCATATTTGAAGTCATAAAAGGACAAATACTTGGACAGCGTGTAAACATAAAGTCAACAATTAAAAGCTTACCCTCAAAATCTTCTTTATGAACCCAAATAGAATCTTGATTTAGAAATTTAAACGATGGTACTTTGGGATAAATAGTGTCTGCAATTTCTTTACCATTCTCTGTGCGATAACTTACATCATATTGTCCGTAAATAGGTAAAACACGCTCTTTAGTCTGTTGATTATCACAGGACGTAAAACCAATTGACATAATGAACATCAAACAAATAGTTAGAAAATCAATCCTTTTCATCTTTAAAATTAATGGTGTTACAATATTATAAAAATTAATTGTATCGGAGTGGTATTTACATGTTAATGCCTAATATCATGAGGCTATTCAATAGAAAAAAGAATAAGAAACTATCGTTTTTAAAACGCGAAAGGAAAACAAATAAGGGATAGTTTTTCAAAAAATAGGAAAAAAACTATCTTTATAAAAAAATAGTATCATGAAAATCAAATGGGCAATTGCTTTTATCTTTCTATCATTCTCTTTGATAGCTCAAAAGGAATTAACGTTATCCGACGCTGTAATGCAACAGTATCGCCAGTTTTATCCAGAACATATCGTTAGTTTTTCCTGGATTCCTTCCTCTTCCGAATACTCTTTTTTGGATAAATACACTAAATTAGTAAAAGGTACTGTTGGAAAAAAAGAAACGAAAGAAATACTGGATATTCAACAACTAAATGAAAAAGCAGGTGTAGATTTCAATTATTTCTCTAATTTTTCATGGCTTTCAAAAAGTGAATTCACAGTAGATGATGGTCAAAACTTTGTGCTTTATAACATTACGACGAATACGGCAAAATCATGGCAAGTAAATGGTGAAAATGCTTTAATGTCATGGAAAAACAAAGCTATTGCTTTTACGGTAGACAATAATGTTCATCTAGATTATAACGGTGAAAATATTGCTATAACAAATCACACATCGAAAGAAATCGTGTCAGGCCAAGCCATTGCTCGAAGTGAGTTTGGTATTACTGGAGGTTTATTCTGGTCTGAGAATGGAAGTTTCTTAGCTTTCTACGAAAAAAACGAAAGTGAGGTTCACAACTACCCACTATTAGATATCACAAAAACTCCTGGAGAATTGAAATCGATCAAGTATCCAATGGCTGGGCAAAAATCAGAAAAGCCAGCGGTTGGAATTTTTGACTTGACAACTAAAAATTTAGTTTATATCCGCCCACGAGGAAATGAAGACGATTATTTGACGAATGTTGCTTTTACAAAAGATGAGAAATATGTGGTGATTGCCGAATTGAACCGCCAACAAAATCACATGCACCTTAATTTATATGAGGCTAAAACAGGTGATTTTATCCGAACGCTTTTTGAAGAACAAAATGCCAAATGGGTAGAACCAGAATTTCCTCCTTACTTTCTGAATGCTTCAAATGACTTTATTTGGCTAAGCGAACGAGATGGATATCAAAACCTTTATTTATACGACATCAATGGAAAATTAAAGAAGCAATTAACAGCAAATAAGTTTCCGACTAAAGAAATACTTGGAGTATCAACAAAGGGAGATGCAATCTATTATACAGCAACAGGACCCGAAGCAATTAACACGTTGGTTTATAAAGTTAGCTTAACTGGAAAGCAAACATTATTGACGAGCGCAGAAGGTACACATGAGGTGATTGTTTCACCTGATGATAAATATTTATTTGATCAATATTCTACCATTACAACCCCTAATATAGCCGCTATATTAGATAAAAGTGGGAATGAGAAACAACGATTAATAACAGGCACGAATAAATTAGCTGATTATAAAATAGGAAAAACGATTGTTCAAACGATTCCTGTCAATGGTATTGAAGAATATGCTCGTATTATCTACCCAAGTGATTTCGATTCGACAAAAAAATACCCTGTTTTAGTCTATGTTTATGGAGGTCCTCACGCGCAACTGATTACAAACTCATGGTATGCTGGATCAAGTCTTTGGATGAATTGGATGGCAGAACAAGGATATATTGTCTTCACCGTTGATAATCGTGGTTCTGCAAATAGAGGGTTTGAATTTGAAAACGTCATTCATCGTGAATTAGGAAAATACGAAATGGCTGATCAAGTAGCCGCTTTAGATTGGTTAAGAAAGAAAAGTTATATTGATGATAGCCGAATTGCTGTTCACGGATGGTCATTTGGTGGATTTATGACGACTAATTTAATGCTAACGTATCCAGATGCTTTTAAAGTAGGTGTTGCTGGCGGACCTGTAACAAACTGGCGTTTCTATGAGGTAATGTACGGTGAGCGATACATGGACATGCCAGATGAAAACCCAGAGGGTTATGAAAAAACAACTTTAGCGAATAAGGTGAGTAATTTAAAAGGTAAGTTATTATTAATCCACGGAACCGTAGATGATGTCGTAGTGATGCAACATAATCTAACCTTAATAAAGGCATTTGTCGAAGCAGGTAAGCAGATGGATTTCTTTCCATATCCAATGCATAAACACAATGTTATGGGGAAAGACCGTGTACATTTAATGACGAAAGTTTTAAATTACATTTTAGAGAACAACAAATAGAATTCTAAAATACAAAGACATTGACTGTCTTAATAGAAAAAGCCTCTGTTATTTTTACCTGAATAAAAAACAACAGAGGCTTTTTTACGTCCTAAAAGAAGAGCGATTCGAATCTTTTATTCTTCAATATTAATATCGTATTTCTTTAAGAAAGCATCATACGCCATTCGTACATCTTTAATTTGATTCAGTAATTCTTGCTTTTCTTGACGATTGGTCTTATCCGTTTTAATTTGGTTTTCTAAGGATTTTTCTTGCCTCTGTAATTCTTGAGTTACGTCGACCATGATACTTGTAAGATGTGTTTTGTATCTACCAGTAGAAGTATAAACCTCATCTACCACATTTACATAATTCTTCAAATCCGTCAAGTTGCTAGAGAAAGAATAATAACCATAATAGATTAACGCATCCCATTTTTCTCTGTTTGTTCCGTTTTCGTATAGATTTTTAAAGAAATCTATTTTATTTGGGATACGATTTTGAATATAATATAGAGCTACTTGGAAGTTAATATCACTCGAAGCATGTTTTTTACTAAACTCCTCAATTATAGTTGGTGCTTGATCGGGAGCTAATTCAAGATAATGTTCTAATATGGATGCCAAAACAGCATAAGATTGCTCTTTCGCAGTGATATCATCTAATAATTGAATTTTTTGAACGTCTGGTATCGATGATCCCATCACTAATCCCAAAGCTGATTTGCGCACTTCGAATTGCGTTCCGTTCTTAGCGATATTTTCAATTATTTGTATATCGACATAATCACTCAATTCTTTGCTATAAGCCAAATAATTTAATTCATCTAAAACGGCTATTTGTGTTCCATAGAAAGGATCCTTCAATGCTTTAGTGACAAAATCTTTTACTAATTTCTTATCCGTTACAGTCGTTAGATAACCATTTATCGCTTCCTTTTTAGACAGGTAATTGTCTGAGGCATTGAATTGATTTAACCAAAACTCAGGAGTTGATGTGAAGATATAATACCCTAACAGCGTTTTATCTGGGTCAATAATAATTGTTTTTAATTTCCCTTTTAAATCAAGCGAAAACGTTTGTGTAGTGTCCGTTATCTTAAACTTTTGAATGTGCTCACCTGCATCATCAATGTATTTAACCACCATTGGAATGACAAATGTTTGCCACGTCTTGTGCTGCGCAAAAGTTAGATTTACTTTCGTCTTTTCGTAGTTATAATTGAATGTAATACTCATATCAGGATGACCTTCACCTAAAAACCACTCGTTGAAATACCAGTTTAAATCTTCCCCACAAATAGCTTCGAAAGCGATTCTTAAATCATTATACTCGACAGTTTTGTATGCGTGACTGGTTAAGTAAAGATTCAATCCCGCAAAGAAAGCATCGTCTCCAAGATATGCTCTCAATTGATGTAAGATCGCACCACCTTTATTGTAGGAATGCGCGTCAAAAAGGTCATCTCGATGTTTGTAATCAAACCAAATCAGGTTATGAAAACCACCAGCATTGAAATAACTTTCGACTTCATCTTCCATATTGTATTGCGCCACATCTTTACCATATTCATGTTCGTCCCATAAATATTGTGAGTAATTGGCAAACGATTCATTCAACGGTAAGTTCGACCATGATTCAGCAGTGACAAGGTCTCCAAACCAATGGTGAAATAATTCGTGAGCAATCACTGATTCATCCGTTTTATCTGCTAATTCTCGGTCGGTTTTATAAACGAAATCACCAAAAACAACCGCACCTGTATTTTCCATCGCACCTGAAACATATTCACGTACCACAATTTGATGGTATTTGTCCCACTGATAATCGACCCCTAACAAGTTAGAGAAGAATTCAATCATCTTAGGTGTTTTCCCAAAAATTGCTTTTGCTTGATCGTTCCATTCTGGCTCGACGTAATAATCGACTGGAATTTTTGTTCCGTCTTTCTTCGTGTAGAAATCTTGTGTAACAGCAAATTCACCAATAGCAATCATGAATAGATAAGTGCTGTGTGCTTTCTCTTGTTTCCAATAATCGGTACGTGTTCCATCACTATTTTCAGTAGACGACATGAGTTTACCATTTGAAAGCGTCTTGTATTTTTTATCAACGGTCAAATATACTTCTTGTGCCGTTTTAGAATTAGGACTGTCAATCGTTGGAAACCAAACAGAATTGCTTTCAGTTTCTCCTTGGGTCCATATTTGAGGCATATAACCATTCTCTTCATTTTCTGGATTAATGAAGTACAAACCTTTATCACTCGTGATAGCACTTCCTCCTTCCGTAACACGCTCATTAGGTTTCGCTACGTAATCGATTACAATTGTATAAGACTCGTTACGTGTGTAGGTTTTATCCAACGTGATTTTTAAGAAATCATTTTTATAGGTGTACGTTAGAAGCTTTCCTCCTATTGCAACAGAATTGATAGTCATTCCTTTCGCGTCTAAAATCAAACTATCAGACGGGTAGAAATGAGGTTTCGCTGTTATCGTTGCCTTTCCATATAAATAACTCTTGCTCCAATCAGGTTTTAGCTCTAATTTGGTATTGATAAGATCCGTATAGACTGTTCGTGTGGCTTGATAATCTTCATATCGTATCGTATTCGCTTTAGGATTTTCAACACCAAAGGAACTCTCTCCAAAATAATCAGTAAGAAAAGAGTCTTCGTAATCTGCATCACTGTAATCAGTATCTAAGTTCTTATACTTATTCGAACAAGAAAAGGCGAATAACAGCGAAATAAATACAGGTATAAAAAAAGGAATTTTTCTCATTTGTGTTGCGTAATCACTAGTGTCCGATAAAAATAAGAAATAAAGGAATTACATTCCCAAAACCTTG
>JBEBRN010000052.1:0-21599 GCA_040394775.1 Taishania pollutisoli | reverse complement strand
AAACTTGGCATAATTGGGAATTGATAGATCACCTCATTCGTTACACGATTCACGTAGAACACGTTCTTTCTATTATACGCGTTTGTAACACTGGCATTCAATTCTAAAATAGTTTCATTTTTAAACGTAAATCCTTTTTTGATAGAAACATCTAAACGGTGATAAGAAGGTAATCTCTCTGAGTTAAATTCACCCATTATCAAAGTTACCTTATTTGAATTGGTGGTGGTATAATCGGTTGTTACGCCATTTCCAAAAGTTTCGTTTTGGTAAGCTCCCGCAGTTGGAGTGAACGGTAAACCAGAACCGAAGTTCCAACGAATACTAACCTCTAAGTCTTTCTTTTTACCAAATTGATATGATGCAATAATGTTCACATTATGTCTTCTATCAAAGACAGGATAATAATATTCAAAACCGTCATGTCTTTGAGAAAAACCTAATGAATAAGTTGCCCATAAGAACATTCTATTCATTTGGAATTTACCTAAGAAGTCAACTCCATAAGATCTTCCTGACTCAATGATAAAATCTTTTTTCAACTCATCTGGAATATCGTCAAACTGCGATTCATCTTTGTACTGTTTATTTTGATTGATATTGCTCAACTGGTCGAAATATTTATAATATCCTTCTACATCTAAAGTCACGTATTTTCCTAAATCGATTTCAACACCACCCACGATGTGCCATGCGTACTGAAGTGCATTTTTCACTGTACGTATTTTACCATTAGGCATGGTGTAAGTCTTTTGAAAGTTCGATGGAGCAGATAGTAATCCATTGAATAAATTGACCACATCTTTGTCAGATGAAGCGGAAGTAAAGTTTTGAGAATAACGTCCTCCTGACATTTTAAAACGAAGGAATTCACTCGCGTTATATTTAATAGCAAGTCGTGGTTCAGGAGAAATAGCACTTCGTGAAGCATACGCTTGAAGTCTAAATCCTGGCTGAAAAACGAAACGCTTGTAAACCAATCGATAATTTACGAAAGCAGATAATTCAAAGGAGAAATTATCATCTTTAATAGTGTTACCTAACTCATTTGTTGTCGAGTATTTTGTTCCAAAGGCACTGATGAGAATACCTGCATCTATTTGTGATTGTTTTTTCTGGAAATAAGTGAAGTCAAAACCAATATTTGCTCCTCCTATACTACTACTATCTGGCTTAAATTTTCCAGTCTCATTGAAAGAGGTAGAGAAATAACTACCATTAATATATCCTTTAATCAATACCGGTGAGTTTTGAGGTACAATATTAAAGTTGATACCTCCACCACCTTGTGTCCATTTTAAAGCCGCAGCATTATAGTAGTTAACGCTATCATTATTGTAAAAACCAAAGAAACTAAACTTTGTACCACCCTCAGTATTCACAGCTAGTTTCCCGTAAACATCTGTAAAACTAAATGGCAACCCATTTCCATCATTTACTTTACGGTATAGTGATTTTGACGTATAAGGTAAAAGGGAGTGCTTAGCTGAAAGAATAAATGACGTACTACTTAATTCCTCCAAATTACCCTCTTTATTCTTTTTTCTTAGTGGTCCTTCTAATACTAATTTTCCCATAAAAGGTGAGGCAGAGATTTTTCCACTAAACTTTTTTCTATTTCCATCTCTATAGGTAATGTCCATAACCGAGGATATTCTTCCACCGTACTTCGCTTCAAAACCTCCTGTATAAATATCGACATTCTTAATTAACTCTGATTCAAAAATAGAGAAGAAACCAATGGAGTGAAATGGTGTATAAATAGTCATTCCATCTAATAAAATTCTATTCTGAATCGGTGTTCCTCCACGAACATATAGTTGTCCACCTTGGTCTCCAGTAGTGACAACTCCTGGTGTAACACTGAACGCTGTAAGTACGTCTGGTTCACCTCCTTGAGAAGGTATTCTTTCAATATCTTTCTTCGTAAATTGAATCTCAGACACCGTCGTTCTTGTCTTACTTTGAGTCGATTTCGCGGTTACCTTAACACCTTCAATTTCTTCATTTACACTCTCCTTCAAGGAATAATTGACATTTACTATTTGATTGATGGACTCAATTTTAATTGTTTCTTGTAATTTTACATAAAAATCATTTTCAACAATAAGCTTGTATTCACCTTGATCTAACTTAGGGAAAGAGAAAAATCCATCCAAGTCAGTGGTCGTTTGGAAAACTTCATTATTTGAGTTGTATAAATCTATTTGCGTGTATATTATTGGCTCTCCTGTTTTCCCTTCATTTAAGTGGCCTCTTAAAGTCGCATTTTGAGCATAAGCAAGTGAAATACAAAAAAGGATTGTTAGTGTTGCTAAGCTTTTAGAAAAATTCATGTATTAAAAATTTAAGTTTGCATATTTACTGTTTTCTTTCGAGAAAACAGTGATAAATTAATTTAAAGTGTCATTTTGTTTATTCATTTGTAGCTAGCTTTTTTTTTGCTTGCACCCAATATTTATCTAATTGCTCTAAATTCATTTCAGTGATGTCTTTTCCATCTGCTTTAATTTGTTGTTCTAACTCTTGAAAACGTTGAATAAACTTACGATTCGTCTTTTCCAATGCAGCTTCTGGGTCGATGTTTAAGAAACGAGAATAGTTGATTAGTGAAAAGAAAACATCTCCCAATTCTTTTTCGGTTTCGACGGCATCTTTTCCTTCAACAGCTTTCAATTCATCTATTTCTTCGAGTACTTTCTCCCAAACTTGCTCTTTATTATCCCAATCAAAACCGACCCCTTTTACTTTATCTTGAATGCGCTGCGCTTTATTCATTGAAGGAAGGCTTCTCGGTACACCACCTAAAACAGATTTATTTCCTTCGGAGAGTTTAATTTTCTCCCAATTCCGTTTAACAGCCTCCGCATCATCTGCCACGGCATCTCCATAAATATGTGGATGTCTAAAAATTAATTTATCACAAATACCATTGAGAACATCGGTGATTGTAAAAGCATTCACCTCACTTCCTAGTTTAGCATAGAAAACCAAGTGAAGAAACACATCGCCTACTTCTTTTTTAATTTCGTCTAAATCGTTATCATAAATGGCATCTGAAAGTTCAAATGTCTCTTCTATTGTCAACTTTCTAAGACTTTCAAACGTCTGCTTTTTATCCCACGGACATTTTTCGCGCAAATCGTCCATAATGTCTAGCAATCGTTCAAAGGCTTTTAATCTTTCGTCCATCATAATAATTAAAATAGAATACAAAAATATTGATAAAAACAGATAATCATTACATTTGCATCATGAAATACCTAATCTTAATTTGGACAGTCTTTGTTTCTATCAGTCTTTTTTCACAAGGGAACAACCATTTTGGCATTGAGGTTCAACCTAGAGCTGGGTTTATTATGGCACATCGCAGTTTAATGAATCACATTCCTGAAAATCAGACTTTAGGTGGCGAAGTTTCTATTTATTACCAGACAAATGGTAAAAGTGAGTATCATAAACTCTACAACTATCCTAAATACGGCATTACTTTTCTTGGAAGTACACTAAGTAATGAAAGAATTCTTGGTAATTTATTCGGTGCTTTTGTTTTTGGCGATTTTCCCTTTGTGAAAGGTAAAAAGGATGAATTATCTGGAAGCATCGGTTTTGGATTGTGTTATGTATCACGAATTTATGACCCTATCAAAAATCCTAAAAATGTAGCGATGAGTACTCATATCAATGTGCTCGTCAACTTTGGATTAAAATACCGCCACTATTTTAAAAACAATATGAATTTTGTTTTAGGAATTAACGCTACTCACGCTAGTAATGGTGCTTCAAGAGTTCCTAACTTGGGCGTTAATTTACTGTATGCTTCTCTTGGACTAGGATATCAATTTAAGAACGTTGAGTTAAAAACAAAAGATCACACGATTGATTTAGACAAAAAATGGAAGTATAATATAATAGGTGTTTTTAGTGTCAAGGAAGAGTATCCTATTGGAGGAAAGTTGTTTCCGATTGGTAGTTTATCATTTGTGGTCACAAAGCGCTTTACCAAGAAGTCAGGTATTGAAATTTATGCGGATGGTTTTTATAAATCTTCAATCATAAGTGACCCCAATAGAATCGACGCAACTAATTGGAATATTATACAAGCTGGAATTTTCGGAGGATATAATTTGTATATTAACAAGTTGAGAGTTGTTATTGGTTTGGGCGCTTATGTTTTCGATAAGTACAACCCAAATGGCTTATTCTATTCGAGACTTGGATTTAAATATCAGATAAACAAACACTTAGTTGCGGTTCTTGGATTAAAATCGCATTGGGCAAAAGCAGATTATGTGGAATATGGAATTGGATATACGTTTTAAGGCGATTGCTTTTTTAGCAATTGTATTACTAGCTTTTTCTTGTAAGAAGGAAGAAGATCGCGCATGCTTTAAATCAAACGGAAACGAGGCAGAACTTGAATTAACAGGTTTTAAGTTAAACAAACTCTTTCTTAGTTCTAAGGTGAAGTATGTGCTCATTCAAGACGCTACGAATAAAGTAGTGGTACGAGGTGGTGAAAACTTAATCAAACACATTGATTTCTCATATGATGGAGACTCTGTTTTACACATTTCTGATAAAAATAAATGTAAGTTTTTACGAAAGATGAACAAGCAAATAACGGTAGAAATTCATTTAACAGATTTAGAAAATTTAAGAATTAACTCAGGCGACTCAGTGGTTACAAGAGGTATTCTCAAATCGCCTTTATTAAATGTCAAAGTCAACGATGGTGCAGCTTCCATAAAGTTAAACATTGACGTAGAATCAATAAATACTTTTGTAGACTATGGATTTTGTGACATTACCTATACAGGGAAGGCCGATTATTGTAATAGTAATCTATCAATGGCAAGCACACTGAACACTTTAGATTTAAAGATCAAACAGTCTATCTATGTTAGCTCCACTACGAGTCAAGCCATCTACATAAATGCCAATCAAGTTGCTATGACAGGTGATATAAAGAGCAATGGAAATGTATACTATCAGGGAGTTCCAAATTATCTCGATTTTGAAGTTCAGTCGGGGAATGGAAAATTGATAAAACTAGAGTAATCAAATCCTGGAAGGTTATTCCACACTCTTTTTTCGTAAAATCCACTTTTTAAATAAAGCCGTGTAACCACCATTCTTTTTAATGAAGATAATGGTGCGTGTCTGAAGATACATTAATAGATACATTGCTGCCACACAACCAAGAACGATTGGAACGCTAAAACGTGTTCTATACCCTATTATTGGTTTTACAATTTGATAAATAATCACCAAGTGGCCCACATACAACCACAACGTATTTTGACTCATTTGCTTCAGAAAGAGTGGTAAGTCTTTGATATACATACTTAAGAAGGACATAAAAGAACCGACTAAAACAACCACTCCCATTCTGTGATATACTAGATTAGGACTATCATACCAGTAATAGCTTCTTCCATAATAATATACTTCAAAAGCTTCTCCTAGGTTTGATAGCGTTATTAAAATGAGGCCAATAACCAAGAGTTTTACTCCTGACTTAAACTCCGAAAAATTATTCTCCGCTTCCCTCGATAACCAAACACCCATGATTCCACCAGCAAAGATATAAGCTAACCAAGGTGAAAGTGTGAACATCGACTTTGTTCCATAATTATTCAAATAGGCAGAAATAAAAAGAGGCAAATTAGAGAAATCGACTTTGTTTAGTAATGGATATAATCCAAGGAATACCAACATTAATGTAAAGTAGCTAATTCCCATTATTATACGGGTTTTATTACGAAAGTATTTATTGGAAATATAATAAATCAACATGACAATCAATAAGCCTATCCCAATGATATGCAACACATCTGAACGTAGCGCTTTCGTCTTCTCATCGATAGATAATAAAGAGGAAATAACGAGATAAGGAATGCTTATTAAAAGGGAATAAAAGACAGATGAGAAAAGTCTTCGTTTACGTGTTTCACTTTTGATAAATCGGCGGTTTAGCAATCGTGCTTTTATTAATAAACTGTTGCCTTTAAAGCCTGTCCGTTTAAATAGGTGCTTAATGTAATTCTTTTCGGACTTTCGTTCATCGGCATCAGATTGGAGTGAATTATAAATATACAACGCAATAGCAATTAAAAATATCGTCAGCAATGTTTCTCCAATACGGATATTCATAAATCTATCCCAACCATCTTTAGAGAAGATCTTTCCAATAACATAAAGTGGAAAGTTCAAAAGATACCCCCAGAAGAAAAGAGTAATGATTCTTCGAGTACCCGCTTTTAAACGCGGATTGGAACCATCTTCCTTTTCTTGACTTAGAAGCAAATAGGCAAAAACAGCACCTGATACCATCAAGAAAAAAGGAGCGGTATAGCCTCTGATGTATGACCAGAAATATATTCCTTTACTGCCTCCATCTCGAATGGATAAATCCAAAAAATCATAGGTAGTGTGTCCTTCTATCATCATGAGTAATGCGAGGACACGCATAAAATCTAAAAATACAATTCGCTTTGATTTAGCCATGTGGCAAATATATTTGAATTTGTAATAGCGGAGATTTATTTAATGACTTATTTCCGCTGTAACGACTATCTTTTCTTTTAAACTGGATTCAATGGTCCGCAACTGTATTGCTTGAACAACATTTCCTGAAAGATCTTTGGTATCCAAAAGAACCTCTAATTCACATACTTCTCCAGGTTGGAGTGTTTCTTTCGAATAGCGTAATCGAATACAACTACATTCTACCTCTGCTTTTTGAAAATTGACCACTTCATCACTTACATTGGTGATTCTAAATGTCACACTAACAACCTCTCCTTTAGTAACTTTTCCTAAATGTCGAATCGGTATATCCATATCTATCACATTGGAAGAGTCTTTCGATATGATACTCACACTTTGAATCTCAATCTTTCGCTCCAATGACGCCACTCTCGAATAGACCGAGTTTTTTAAGTCATTTAGGTTATCACTAATGAAAGTGTCGGCTGTATATTCTCCGAAAGGGATTTCTTTAAAACGGACGTGTGCTCCATTCTCCGCTGTGCCATCCAAATACTTTTTAAACACACCTCCATTGTATTGATACAGATAATTTTTTAACGAGTTAATTCTTCTTTTCGTTAAGTTGATATTATAATCTGTCTTAGCCAAAGGGCTGGCAAATCCCTTGATAGTCAACTCTAACGATATTCCTTTTTCCAATTCTACTAACATCAAGTCACGAAACAATTCTAAATCTTTTACCCCTTGATCCACATATTGCACAAAGAAGCTTTCAATATCTTCTTTGGCTTCATCAATATCGTCACCTGTAAGTCCTTTGGAATATTCTTCTTTGTAGGTAGGAAGAAGTGCCCGATAATCATTGTAATTATTAATATAGTTGATTTTTGTTGTTTGAGAAGTTGTTTTTGGATCCGGCCAGTCGTTATGGAAATATAAGGTAACGGGTAAACGTTTATTAAGATCTTCTAGCGTTTCTTTCTTCGTTTTCACATAACGAATTGGAGAATACATCACGAAAATATCACTACAACAGGTTGGGTTCTTGCTGTAGTTCACACCAATACGATTACTCGAAACATACGTAGAATCACGGTATTTAAAAAAGTAATTATCGTTAGCGGGTGAGTTGGTAGGTTGACCAGCATTTATAGGGTCTGAGAATTGTTCATTTTCAAATTTCGTGAAGAACACATCGAATCCTCCAAAACCATTGTGCCAATTGGATGAAAAATAAAGGCGTTGTTGGGTGCTGTCCCAAAACGGTGTAATTTCTTCTCCGATACTATTTACTTTATCCAAACTTAAAACGGCACCATACTGATTACCGCTTTTAATAAAGCTATAATAAATATCCATTTGCTGGTTTTTATTGCGGTCAGATGCGAAAAATAGCACTTCTCTCCCACTCAACTCTCCAATGCAAGGCATCGTGGTATTCGCATCGGATATATTGATAATTTCACCCAATGTATCGATATCTGTAAATTTCCCATCTTCGACATGAGCTACGGCAATTTTACATTGGTATTTATATCCATTATCGTTACACATACTGAAATAATAACGCTTTCCATCCAATGAAAAAGTACCATTTCCTGTATTTAATTTATCGAATGAAAATTCAGAGACAAGGGTATCTTTTTGGAATTTCTCATCTCTTAATTCTGAAGTATGAATCTTCGTTTTGTAGGTTGTAGCATATACTTCTTCATTTTCAGAAATGGAATCTCCTCGAAGCGATGAAAAGTACAAAATGTCGTCTTTAATAATATGTCCAAACTCCGAATTAGGCGTATTTACTTCGTTAGGTAACAAGTCAATAATAACATGATCTTCAATCTTTACATTACTTAGTGCCCATGAAGTAGATTCCACTTCTTTTTTTGATTTAAGGTACAAATAGCCTTTTTTATCTTTACTATATTTCCGTACTGCTTGTTTGAACGTCATAAGTGCTAATTCATATTTACCGTTCTGCTTTTGCATCAATCCAAGCATCAAAATACTTTCAGGGAACATTTTGGCCTGCTCTTTTTCGTAGACCTTTCCATAGTAATATTCTGCTTTTCTGTAATCCTTATACGCTCTTAATGTTTCGGCGTATTCCCACAAAACATTGACAATATTAGAATCAACTTTCATCGCCTGTTCATAATAGGAAAGTGCGTACACATAATCACCTTTTTGGTATTGACTTCTACCCGCTTTTAAAAGGGCGTCTAATTCCTTTTGCCCAAAACTTGTAAAAGCCGAAGCTGACAATAAAATAAGAATTAGATATAATCTGGACATACGCGATGATAAATATTTTTTGGTTTAATTCTATTTAAAATGTAACGTAAACTAATCTCAATACCGCCACGAACTTTACTAGCAGGAACCAATTTAGAGAAGTTCATATCATAACTAACGCCTGCAAACCATGCTTTATAATCCATACCGAGCGACAGATAGCCTGAATCTTTGTTTCTGAAAAATCCACCTGCATAAAAGGCCATATATTGGTCTAAACGTTCTTTAAAGATATATCGAACATTCGCTCCGAAAATAATTTCGTTATATGTTCCTTGGAAGTTCATTTGTATTGTAGGAAGAACGTCCCAATCGTGGTCTACTCTAAATTGACCTTGCGCAAAGAAATTCAATCGTCGATCTCGCTTAATGACTTGCCCCATAAATCCTTGGTTAGGCGCATTGATATTATAAAAACCAATTCCAGCAGCAATTCTTTTTCGGTCGCTTATTGACCATTCGTAAACTGCGCCAACACCAACGGAGAAATTTGTTTTCTTCTGGGTATCAAAATCTTCGTTCGTTGAAAGTGCTGGATTATATTGTGTCCCGTCAAATTGGCTGTCCCAATAGAAATTGTTATAAATCATTTGACGATGATTGAGTCCTAACTGCATTCCTAAACGTAAATTATGAATGGAATCAGAATCTAACTTCAGATTATAGGATGGCGACACTTGAAATTCGATGGTTCTAAAACGTCCGTCACCAGCAACGTCGTGAAAAAGTAGCATTCCTAATCCGAAATTTTTAGGCTTCTCAAACTTTGTATCCGCAGAGACAGAAAATGTCTGAAAAGGAACCGTCACACTCCGCCATTGATCTCTGTAATTCGCATAAAAGCGATAGGTACCTTTGAAGCGACCGCTATTAGCTGGATTTTGAAAAATAGGATTATCATTAAACTGCGACCAGTGAATGTCTTGCGCAAATGTGACCATTTGACACAAAAAAAGAAGTAGTATAGTCAGCGAAATTTTCCTCACAATGATAATTTGTGAGATGAATTTAATACTTTTTAATGGAATACCAAGTATTTCAACGGGATTTATTTTTATCCTTCGTTAAAACATCATATACTAGCTGTCAATCTAGGCTGCGAAACACATGAAAAGATAAATTAAAACAACTCTTGCAACTCCTTTTTCAAAAAGTCTGAAGCAATTTCAGTAGGCATTTTTCCTACTTCAGCAGTAATTTCCATAATGCGTGTTGCTAAATCCAAACTCATTGAAGTGGGCTCTAATGTATCTCCTGCTAAATTAATGATACGAATACTTTCTTCTTTAGCATCACTTATCATTTTCCACGCTTGATGACTGATAAACATTTGTTGTGCGACATTATGATTGAACTCCTCTCGAATAGCATCTAACATATCCAATTGAACTTTCTTTGCTGGATAAGCCGGATTATGAAAACGTAAAACAATATTACTAGGAGTTACTCTATCCAATAAAAGTATAAATCGTTGATATGCCTCCATTCTATGCGGTATAAAAAAACTTTGACGGTCTTTTTTTAGTTCTAGATTTAAGTTTCGAACATCTCGTTCAATCAGCTGAGCGGTAATATTTTGTTGTTTTTTCATCATAATGTAAACAACAACCACAAAGGCAATTAATGACGCTACAGCAATTATCGAGGGCATTAAATTTAGCATACTATTATTTTTTGAAATGTAAAGTTAAAAATTTGATTCAATGGGTTGATATTTCAAAATGAGATTACTCATTTATGAGCAATAAAATAATAATTTTCCCGCTCCAAATACTGTCTCTTAAACGCGTCTATTGTTAGTGGATTATTATGATTTAAAAAATCGTCTAAATTAGAGATGTGCATGGTTCTTTCTTGGAAAAAATTAAACATCTCTTCTGGTTTAGAGTCATAGTGATCAGAAGCACCAATACCATATTCAAAAACGACTAAAGGTTGATCTCGTTTAATCAATTCAGAAGCGCCTTCCAATACTAACAATTCCGCTCCTTCCACATCAATTTTGATTAAATCAATCGGTAAATCTTTAGGGATAATGTTATCTAACAGATCGGTTTCCACTTGAATTTTTTCATCTACTTCACTTGGTCTATCATAATCTCTCTTCTTAAGTCCACTGTAGGATGGATTAGAAACTACATAGTTAAACTCAGACTGACCTTTAGTATTAGAAGCAGCAACACTGTATATCTTACAATTTGCGTTAGAAGCATATTTCGCCACTAATTGGTTGTATAATTCAGGAATTGGCTCAAAACCATAATGTTTTCCTTCTGGAGCTGCATGAACCATT
Source organism: Taishania pollutisoli (assembly GCA_040394775.1). GTDB lineage: Bacteria > Bacteroidota > Bacteroidia > Flavobacteriales_D > Crocinitomicaceae > 40-80. The sequence continues at coordinate 10,516 of JBEBRN010000052.1, read as the reverse complement.
AAATCAAGAATTTCACCTTTATGACAGCCAACATCAATACAATTACTATTTGCTTTTAGTTGGTTGATTACTTTCTTTGTTAATAAATCGTACTTAAGATTCTTTGTTAAGGGTATTGGGCTTAATTTAAGAATGTATTTTATGAAATTTTTTATCATCATTTTACGATTATGATTCTTTTACATCTACACATAACTACCTGACATACTTTATATTGGAAACATTTCTTAAGTTCATATCTAAACTATATAACAGCCTTTCTTAGCTTAAGATTTGGGGTTGTTATGTAATTTGACGGGTAAAGATAATGAATTGATTGTTTTGATGAAAACTTATAATGTAATAAATCCTTATTTAATGACGTTTTAGGTAGGAAGAAAATAATGTTTCGGTACATTCTCATAAGACGTGACATCATTAACTATTCGTGATTTAAACGAAAAGTTAGTGTATCATACAAATGACATTCAAAATCATTTTTCCGATGTCTATTTAACCACCTATTTTAGAAAGATTATCAAACAATAAATAATCTCCAACCTTATCGAAGTCCTGTACGTTAAGAATATAATATCCTCAAAACAATATACCTTAACATGGAGAAAGTAGTTAGTAGTACATTTATTTTATATTTGATTTTCTCCTTGACGTCTTGTTGCAAATGTAAGGCTGATGTCAAAAACTTGAATACTATTTATTTAGAAAATTTCTCCTTGAGTGAAATCAAACATCCAAATGTAATTATAAGTTATAGTGACACTAAAGATACCATTGCTTTAACTACTGACACGGTAAATGTCATAGGGAACCAAATTAAATTGAAGGCACCTAAAACCATCGATATTAAAGGCGATTGGCTAGTTCGTATAAACGATTCATTGCACTATACAATCAATGCTTTTCAGACACGGACAGGGAAAGTCAACTGTTGCAATGGCGTAACGAGTATCGACACTTATCAAGTAGACGGTGAAGTAAAACAAAACGGCTCTATCTCCATCGAGAAATAGAAAACAGCGTTATTTCTTTTTTAATACCAGAATTGTATGCCCAATGCCTTTCATATTGTGTTGTTCGACAATATTGAAGCCTGCTTCATCTATTAGTTTAAAGAATACCTTACTATCATACATTTGGCTCGTACCATTTGCCATCGTGGTGAAATAGAGCGAAGTCATTTGTAAAACAAAGGCGGAGATTTCAAACCGTTGTAAGTCCCAGAAAGTTTCATTGATAAAAATAGTGGTATTATCGTCTGCTGCTTGATGGCACTTTTTTAATATGGACAGAATTTGATCATCGGAAAAACAATCTAGAAATTGACTCATCCACATCACATCATACCCTTTAGGCAATTCATTCTCAGGAACAAGAACATTCATTTCATGAAAAGTTGCTCTATCGGAGAAATTAGCTTCGGCAATATTCTTTTTCGCCACATCTAATTGCACTCCTAAATCTACTAAACCAAGTTGTACTTCTTTATTATAATTCAAACATCTTAAAGCCCATCTTCCAGTATTTCCGCCGATATCTAAAATTTTCTTTGGTTGGTAGTCGAAAACAATTGGCAATAATTCATCAAAAGTAATGTCTGAATAATGATGGTCAAAATCAAACCAACTTTTCTTTGCTGGTTCAGGCAAAACAGAAAGCCCATCATATATTGTCTCCCAAGAACCCAACTTTTTCAAACCTACTGGTTTTGCATTTTCAATACTTTCTTTCAGAGATGGAGCTCCTTCATAACACACATCTTTCATGAAGTTGAAATTGGTCACCACACTTTTATCATTTAAGAAAAAGTACCCTGTTTTCGTTAGATGAAATTTTTCGTCTTTGCGATACACTAAACCAATACCCATTCCAGCTTCTAAAAGGATGCGAGCACCATACAGCGAAATTTCAACTTGATCTACAATTTCTTTTAACGTAATGCCATCTGTATCTTCGATGATATTTAAAATTCTATATTCTTTTAATAAACTAGAAGCTTCCCAAACGTAAGGTGCAAAAGCAATAAAATGAGCGTGATTGAGTGCATTGATTGCTCTTGAAGAATCATGGTCAAATAGCGTTGAAATCTCTTCTGTTTTATTTATCATTTCTCGATCTTTTTAGATTAAAAGGTTTGTTTTAATTGGTGATAATACGTTCCAAATATCGTTTGCAAATATAACAATAAATTTAAATTTTAATCCGTCAAAAAATGAAACTAATTGCATATTAAACGTGCACAGCCAATTAAAATCGTTTCACCCGTTTATGACAATAAGGCGTTCCTCCCCCTTTTTCATAATAGGCCTGATGGTATTCTTCTGCTTGCCAAAACTGAGTAGCTGATTTTAATTGAGTAGCTACTTTAAATCCTTTGTCTTTCAATTGTTGAATCAGTGAGCTTGCAATGGCTTTTTGTTCATCATCTGCATAGAAAACAACCGATTGATACTGTTGTCCAATATCATTTCCTTGTCCGTTTGCTTGCGTTGGATCATGAATTTCGAAAAACAATTTCGCCAGCGTTTCGTAATCCGTTTTAGTAGGGTCAAAAGTAACTTCTAAGGCTTCGTAATGCCCCGATTTGTGACTCAATACATCTTTATAACTTGGATTTTTAAGATGACCACCGGTATATCCCACTCTTGTACTGATGACACCTGTTTCATTTTGAAAATAGTATTCCACACCCCAAAAACATCCACCAGCAAAAATAGCCGTTGAGGTTGTTCCTTTTGTGATAACAGGTACAAATATCAATGAAGTTGTATTCACACAATGACGGGTGTCTTTTTCGGTTAATTTTTCACCATAAAAAACGTGTCCTAAATGTCCTTTACAATTCGAACAAATAATTTCTGTTCTAAAACCATCCGCATCTTTCACTTTCGTCACCGCTCCTTTAATTTCTTGATCGAAGCTCGGCCATCCACACGTAGAGTGAAACTTTGAATCTGAAACATATAAAGGCGCATTACATTGGCGACATTGATACACACCTTCATCAAATTTATCCGTGTATTCTCCAGTAAATGCTCGATCTGTTCCTTTGTTCAAAATGACATTCGCTTCTTCGGGTGTTAATTGGTTATAGCCATTCGAACTTACATTAGTTGCGTTTTCTTTCTTTTCAACCGTCGTTTGTGCGGAACAACTAGTAAATAGAAAAACAGATAGGATTAATAAGGTGACTAGTTGAACTATTTTTTGCTGTTTTTTCATTCTCTTAAAATTTACTTTATTTTTCCATGGAGTACTTTACCACCATTTTGCAGCAATAAAACACCATTATCCGATGATTTTTTAGATTTCTTGACTTTAATCCCTTTCCAATTTTTCTGTTCATAATTCTCATAGGTAATGACTCCACCATCTATAATCAACGTCGCACCTTTCTCCACGATTATCTTTCCTTTTGGTGGCATTTGAATCACTGTTTTAATGGTTAATGTGGCACCACTACGAATGACAATATTTTGATACATTTTCATGGAAACATCCCATACCTCATCTGCTAATATTTCTTTCACCCTATAGCTATATCCGGTCACAAAGTCCCGCATATTATACCCTTTATTATACAGATTTTCCACCACCATCGAGCGATGCATGATACCCATTTGAAGGTTTGAAATAAAATTAGCTTCGCCACCACCCATCAAATTATTACTCGCTTTACTTGGTATTAAAGGGATTTTGCATATACCATTTTTAGCGACCACTGTCGTATCATAAACATCCCACAAGAAATCGGTATAGTGTTTATCGCAATTTTGGTTGAACGTTCCACTAGCATCGTAGGTGTGCCACAAATCAAGACCGTGTCCAATTTCATGTGCCCAGTGTTTAGACAGCCACCAATCGTGCACATCACTCGATTCCATATCGGGGTTAGTACGATAAAATGTAGAAACTGAGCCTGCCTCTGAATATCCTGCTGCTTTCCCGTAAGAGCCTCTATAAATATGTAAATTCAATGTTTTAACGCGATCGGGGAAGCGCTTCGCCAAATAATCATTCAATTTCTTATTGTGTAAATAGCGTTTGGAATAACAATATGAGGAGTCGAGAGAAGCATCACGATAAAAGTAAATGCCTTCTAATTTAAAGCGAATTCTACTATCATAAATAGTATCTGTAGGATAGGAAAGTGACGGAATAGATAATTCGTAATTTTTCTCATACAAGATATTCATCCACTCCACTACTTTATGAAGACGTGCTCTCGTTTCAGGTGTGTCTTGTAGATTTCCACTTCCATCTGCTCGTTGCCAGATATGGATAGCAATATGAACCGTCTTTATATAATCGTTAGACGAGTTTGGATACGGAATGTAATTTTCTTTATTAAGATAGGGTGAATCTTTCTTTTTGGTTTGACCAAAAACAAATGATATTGCTCCAAAGAAGCATATCATTAAAATAAAGTGTTTTCTTTTCATACCGTTTGATTTTGTCGTCCCTTTCAGTGCAAAAAATAGGCCCTTTCCAACTTCTATAAAAAGAAAAGTTCAAAATGTCTATTTTCATTATGAAGAACTTTAGATCGACTTATACAACAAACGCAGAATTTCCTTATAAATTATAAACATCCATCGACAGGCACCTTTAATACTCCTTTAACATCGTAAAGAATGGCTTTTTCTTTTTTCAATTGATCAAAATTGATTTCAGTAAACTCAGCATGTGCAACACCCAATACTACCGCGTCAAATTTTTCCGCAGGAAGTTCATTGGAGATTTCAATACCGTATTCGTGTTTCACCTCCTCTTTGTCTGCCCAAGGATCATAAATCACAATTTTTAAGCCATACGATTGAAGCGACTCAACCACATCAATAATTTTAGTATTACGTACGTCTGGACAGTTTTCTTTAAAGGTAAATCCAAGCATTAAAAGTACGCCGTCTAAAACCGAAATTCCTTTTTTAATCATGAGTTTCACCACTTGACTAGCGATGTACTCTCCCATTCCGTCATTCATTCTTCTTCCAGCCAAAATGATTTCAGGATGATAGCCGTGTTCTTGTGCTTTTTGAGCTAAATAATAAGGGTCAACACCGATACAATGACCACCCACTAATCCTGGTTTAAAAGGAATGAAGTTCCATTTTGTAGCAGCTGCATCCAAAACATCATGTGTATTGATACCCAATGAATTGAATATTTTAGACAACTCATTAACAAAAGCAATATTGATATCGCGTTGAGAGTTCTCAATCACTTTTGCTGCTTCAGCCACTCTAATCGTTGGTGCTAAATGTGTCCCAGCAGTTATAACGCTAGCATATAAATCATTCACCACTTTCCCAATTTCAGGAGTTGAACCAGCAGTAATTTTTAAAATTTTGTCAACAGTATGTTTTTTATCTCCTGGATTGATTCTTTCTGGTGAATACCCTGCAAAGAAGTCAACATTGAATTTTAAGCCTGATATTTCTTCTAAAATCGGCACACATTCTTCTTCAGTAACACCTGGATACACAGTCGATTCGTAGATAACAATATCTCCTTTTCTTAAAGTCTTTCCAATCGATTCACTCGCCTTACGCAGCGGTGTCAAATCTGGTTTGTGGTGTTTATCAACAGGCGTTGGAACGGTAACAATATAGAAATTACAACCTTCAATTTCTTCTAATTTATTGGTAAAAAATAAACCATTCTTTGATAAATCTTTTTCTGACTTTAAAACAGAATGAAGCAATTCACTACTAATTTCTAACGTTCTATCAATTCCCTTATTTAGCTCATTAATACGTGTTTCATTCACATCAAAACCAACCACTGGGTATTTCGTTGCGAAGAGACGCGCTAATGGCAATCCAACATAACCTAATCCGACAACACAAATTTTATTTGACATAGTTAAATAATTAGTTCTTTAAAAATTCCCAATACCATCCGATAGATTCTTTAATTCCATCGGTGATTGAAAATTGAGGGTTATATGTAAGTAATTTTTTTGCTTTTTCGATAGATGCTAATGAATGAGGAATATCGCCCATTCTTTCAGAACCATGAATTGCATCGACTTCTAAGATTCGTTTATCAAAAGTTGAAAGTTCCATTTTTAATAAATCTACCAGCTCATTCAACGATGTGTTTTCACCGAAAGCAGTATTATAAATTTGATTCAACGCTGCTTTATTCTCAGTTTGCATCGCCAACTCATTCATCTGGATAACATTCTTGATATAGGTAAAATCTCTTGAAAAACTACCATCTCCGTTTATAATAGGTGCTTCGCCATTAATAAATTGTGACACAAATTTCGGGATAACCGCAGCATAAGCGCCATTAGGTGTTTGACGTTTTCCAAATACATTAAAATAACGCAATCCGATATAGTTCAATCCGTATGTTTTATAAAAAACATCGGCATATAATTCATTCACATATTTTGTAATCGCATACGGAGAAAGTGGTTTTCCGATGTTCTCTTCTATCTTTGGCAACTGATCTGAATCGCCATAAGTCGATGAACTAGCGGCGAAAATAAAACGGTTTACCTTCTCATCTCTTGCCGCAACGAGCATATTTAGAAAACCTCCAATATTTACTTCGTTTGTTGTAATTGGATCTTTAATCGATCGTGGAACTGAACCCAGCGCTGCTTGATGCATCACGTATTGACAACCAGATACTGCTGTTTTACAAGTCTCTAAATCACGAATATCTCCTTCGATAAATGTGAAATTTGGGAGTGCTGTAAGAGATGCTATATTTTCGTAAAAGCCCGTTGACAAATCATCTAAACAGACAACATCATAACCGTTTTCTACAAAATATTCACACAGATTAGAACCGATAAATCCAGCTCCTCCGGTAATTAATATTTTGGTATTATTTGTTGTCATTTCGTTCATTTTCAAGGAGCAAATGTATTAAATCAAGTTGATAAAGTAACTATCAGTAAGTATCTTTTTTTTTGAAATCCATTAGTTATAATTTGGATTGAGTGGAAACTTTGTCATTAGATGATATTTCTTTCCAAGTTTTGTCATGAAATATGTCCATAAATCCTCTTTGTGCAGCATGATCTCAGCATTGTCATCTACTTCTGCAACCACCCATGCGTTGCGTTCTATCTCCGCTTCTAGTTGCCCTTCACTCCATCCTGAATAACCGATGAATAGTTTGATGGCACCTTCTTCCAATAAATCAGGTGTCATAATCTCATAAAGGTCGTTAAAATTAGTGCCGAGATAAATTTCATTGGATATCAACTGACTCTCTTTCATTTTATCGCCAATCGTATGTAGAAAAAATAATGAATCCTCCTCACACGGGCCTCCCTTGAAAGCCTTAACTGGTTCTTGATGAAAAGCTTCACTAAGTCCTTCTATACCAACCAAGATTGGTTTATTCAGAACAAAGCCAAAACTACTCTTATCATCATGTTCACAAAGGTACACAACAGAGCGTTCGAAGTATTCACTACTCTTAAATGGATCGGAAATTAAAACCCGCCCTTTTTGAGGAGTTAACTTATTTTCAAAGCTTAAATCAATCACGTATTAATATTTATAGATTTTCTTCACTGAAACATTTATCACATTACCATATTTATTCAAAATACTAGGGTTGAATTTCTTCTTATTCCCAACTACTCCTAATCTTAAATCCAAAGATTGAATATGGTTTTTATAAAACGCTACGATTTCTTCAAAAGTTAAACTTGGTAATTGTTTTGCCAATTCAATATTCATATTATCGGCATATCCTTTTTCTAAAGATGCTTCATACATATCATTGTATTCTCTAAAACTTGGATTAGAATTTTCAATCGAATTCTTAATGGATTTCACCACGGAACTGGCACGCTCCTCTTTAACAGGCATTTCTTTTATCAAACTATATAACAAATCCAATGCTTCAGGAGATTTATCTCCTTGACAACCAACGTAAGACATGAAGATATTATTATTCTGAGCATTACGACCTTCTCGCACAAATCCATATGTTGAATAAGCTAAACTTCTAAATTCACGTATTTCTTGAAAAAGAATAGAAGACATGTCAAAGCCAAAATAGAAATTAAACGCCTTCATTTTTAAGCTGTTTTCTTTATTAAAGGCATCTCCAACACCAACAAAAGTGATATGTGACTGAACGCCTTTAGCATCATTCAGATAATAAACTGTAGAAGGTGTATTCGAAAATGTGTACACAAAATCTTCACTCGTTTCTTGGCCGTTTTTTAAAGTAAGTTTATTCAAAGATTTCGCTAAGTTTTCTGCTGTCGTTTTTCCAGTGTAATTAACATGTATGCGAATTGTTCCTAGTAAATTATACAGTTTCTCAAATTGAGCGACATCCATTTTCTTATAATCGGAATAAGAAGGTTGTTGCACATATTTAGATTGTTCTCCAAACAAAGAATATTCTCGTAAGATGCCACTTAAATTTTGCATTTCACTGGTTTCCAACTTACGTTCGGTTTTCACCTGTTTGCTAATCGTTTTGAGTTGAGAAGTTGTGATGACTGGATTTTGCAATAATTGTCCAACGATAACTAGACTTTCTTCTAAATGCTCTTCCAATCCGCTTATTGAAAGTACAAATTCATGTTCAGAAACGTACCAATCCATAGTTGTTCCAAGTGAATAAAGTGCATTTTTAAATTCAGTCAATTCTAAATTTGAACTGGTTGTATTATTCAAAAATCTTGCTAGCATATCTAATTCTGGATGTTGTCGATATCCAGCTTCCCAAACTATATCCAAATCGAATATATCATTGATAGGATTGTTCACCACTTTCAGCGAAATATCTTGGTCGAGTGTTTTAAATTGGATGCTATCTTTTAAGGAAATAATCGTTTTCGCTTCCGTCTGACTGTTTATTTTTGACCACTCATTATAAAAATCAGAATGTGTTTCATTATTCGGAACAACTGGATCATACGCTGGTTTACTTAGTTTCTCAGGCTTAATTTTACCCATCTTAGAATACAGCGTAAAGTAGTTTTTATCAAAATATTTCTTCGCAATTTCTACTAGTTGTTCTTTCGTAATCTCTTTTATGGCTTTAGCATAATTAAGGTACTCAAACCATTCCATCTTATTTCCATAGACTTCTGCCAACATATAGGTACGTGCTGTTCCATCTTCTAAATTCATTTCAAAATTGCTAATCCATTCATTTTTCGCTCCTTCAAAAAGTTCATCCGAAAAATTACCAGAAATCAACTTTTGAATCGCTTCATCAAGCACGATATTTGCCTTTCCAAACGATTGCCCCAATATCTTAGGAACAGCCATAAAAATGGTCGCTCCATACTCTTCGAAAGGTAATGGAATGGCTTCCAACGCCATCAATTCTCCATTATTAACGGTTTGATCGAATAAACCAGAACTTTGCTCATTACTTAGAATATTCGTTACCATTTCCATCGCTAATGCATCATATGTTCCGAATTTAGGCGTACGATAACCGCGAGCAAAAATTTTCACTGGTGTTGCAGCGATGGTAACTGATTCTCCTTTTTTGAAATCTTCTTCTAAATACGTAGGAAATGTTGGAATAACTCCCTGTTTCCAGTTAGAAAAGTACTCCTCAATCAATGGCTTAATTTCTTCTGTATCAAAATCTCCAACTAAACATAACACCATGTTATTAGCGACATAATAGGTATTGAAATAATCATACATCTTTAAAAGAGATGGATTTTTCAAATGTTCTGTTTCACCTATAACAGTTTGTGTTCCATAAGGGTGATTCTTGTAAAAAGACTTTAAAAATATTTCAAATGCGTAATTGAAAGGGGATTCATTACCTCTATTCTTCTCCTCGTATACGGTTTCTAATTCTGATTGAAAAAGACGAAAAACTGGATCGACAAAACGATGTCCATAAATACTTAACCACTCATCCATCTTATTGGCAGGAAACTCATTGTGATAAACAGTCATGTCATTCGACGTGAAAGCATTCACGTTACTTCCTCCAATTTCAGACAACATTCTATCCATCTCATTCGGAATCGCATATTGTCCTGCTAACTTGGATTGTTCGTTTATTTGCTTTTGAATATCCAAACGAGTCTCTGGATTCGTCGTTTGACCTAACACTTCGTATAATGAGTCAATTTTATCTAAATATACTTTCTCTTCCTTAAAATTAATAGTTCCGAGACGCTGTGTTCCTTTGAAAAGCATGTGCTCTAAATAGTGCGCCATACCCGTTGCATCATGCGGATCATTTTTTCCTCCCGCTTTAACAATCACTGCTCCCATCACAGTCGGCTTATCATGATTTTCAGATAAAACAACGGTTAAACCATTTTTCAATTTATACTGCGTAACGTGAATTGGATCTTCGAATATAGGATAATTCGTTTGTGCAAAAATAGCACTAGATGCAACCATTAAAAGGATGCTAAAAATTATTCTCATAGCTTTTGGAATATGATTTAAAAAGAGTAAAGTTAATTCTTTTCAAAGAAAAAAAGAGTTCATATACGTTAAAATAAAAGTTCAGGTGGTTTTCGAACATTTATTTTGGCGCTGCTAAAGAG
>JBEBRN010000051.1:0-22153 GCA_040394775.1 Taishania pollutisoli | reverse complement strand
TGGAATATGGACTATTTATGGGAAATACTAAATATTAAAGTGTGAGTTTGCCCTGGGAACTAACACTCCCTTTATTACTATGTCCTCCGTTTATCCTATCTTTGCACCCTTTTGAAAGTAAAACCTATGACAAAGTATCTTAATTTCTTCGACTTAAAGCAAAAAGTAAATTACAAAACAGAGATTTTGTCTGGTCTCACAGTAGCATTGGCGTTAGTTCCCGAAGCAATTGCGTTTGCTTTTATTGCGGGATTGTCACCTTTGGTGGGATTATATGCTGCCTTTTCCATGGGATTGATTACTTCTATTTTTGGTGGTCGTCCTGGAATGATTTCAGGTGCAACAGGAGCTGTGGCAGTTGTCATTGTTGCCTTGGCGAAATCTCACGGTGTTGAATATATCTTTGCCACCGTTATTCTCGCTGGACTTTTGCAAATGACGTTTGGTTTTTTTCGATTAGGTAAATTTATTCGACTGGTGCCTCAACCGGTCATGTATGGTTTTGTCAACGGTTTATCTATTGTCATTTTTATGGCACAAATTCCACAATTTAAGATAGTTGGTACCGACAATTGGTTACAAGGAACAGCACTTATCATTATGTTAGGTTTGGTTGCTTTGACGATGTTTATCATTTGGGGATTACCAAAACTGACGAAGGTTGTTCCAGCTTCACTAACGGCTATTTTAGTTGTTTTTGGTGTGGTTGCTCTTTTTAATATTTCTACAACAACGGTAGGTGATATTGCTTCTATCAAAGGTGGTTTTCCACCATTTCACATTCCAAATTTACCGTTTAATTTCACCACCTTACAAGTGATATTTCCGTATGCATTGATTGTCGCAGGTGTTGGTTTGATTGAGAGTTTACTTACTCTGAACCTAGTAGATGAAATTACCGAAACAAAAGGAAGAAGTAATAAAGAAGCGGTCGCACAGGGTTTGGCTAATTTTGTTACCGGTTTCTTTTCTGGAATGGGCGGTTGTGCGATGATTGGACAAAGTTTAATCAATATTTCAAATGGCGCTAGAGCACGGCTTTCAGGAATAGTCGCTTCGGTGATGTTGTTGATTTTTGTCATGTTTGGTAGTAGTTTGATTGAAAAAATGCCTATTGCTGCATTGACTGGCTTAATGATCATGGTCGCCATTGGGACCTTTGAATGGATTACAGTTCGCATGGTCAACAAGATGCCGAAACACGATATTTTCGTTGGTATAGTGGTTATTGCGGTCACTGTATTTCTGCACAATTTAGCCTTAGCGGTTTTAATTGGTGTCATCATTTCAGCGTTGGTTTTTGCGTGGGAAAGCGCAAAACGTATTCGTGCGAGAAAGTACATCGATGAAAATGGCGTGAAGCATTATGAAATATACGGTCCACTTTTCTTTGGCTCAACAACTGTTTTTACAGAGAAATTTGACCTACTGAATGACCCGAATGAAATTGTTATTGACTTCAAAGAGAGTAAAATAGCTGACATGAGTGCTATTGAATGTTTAAACAAACTGACGGAGCGTTATTTGAAAGTAGGTAAAATAGTTCGTCTGCGTCATTTGAGTGCTGATTGTCGTCAGTTATTGCAAAATGCCGAAAAAGTGATTGAAGTGAATATTATGGAAGATCCAACGTATAAAGTGGCGGTAGATTAGGTGGGTTTCAAATTCTTTATTCTCACTCTGATTCTCACTCTTGTTTTAACCGTACAGAGGATTCTTCATACATCAACTAATTCAGAAATTACTAGTTTCCGAAATTTAGTTACCCTTTTTTTTTGTTTTCTTCTTCTTGTCAGGTGCTTGTGTTAATGCAGATGCTGCCACAGATTTTACATCGTCTGAAGATTTTGGATCTCTCAAAAGTTTGGCAGCCTTACTAGCTACCGATTTTGATAATTTTTCATTTTCTGCCATGATATTTTATCTTTTTTTTTTGTAAATTAATATTCTAAACAAATCATCTCTTAATAATAATTTTTCGTGTCTCCGTTTCGGAAGGCGTTTCAATCGTTAGAAAATAAGTACCGCTCAATTTTCTTTTTGAGTCTTTTATGTGAAACGTATTTTTACCAAGTTGGATGTCCTTTGAAAATATCTTTTTGGAAGCGGTCGCAGTATTATAAGCATATCCTCCAAGGGTGTACAAGTATTTTCCATCTTGATGAAAGTTCATATTCGTCGAACTCATCTGCTCTTGCAAGACTACTGGAAGAGATGAAAAAGGTGCGAAAAATGTGAAAATCCGTTTTAACATGTTGTCGAGGTTTGTTCGTTAGGTAAAGTTAATGCTTATTTGTATCTTAAGAAATGACCTAAGTCATGCGTAAAAAAAAACAAATACTAAAGTCGTGTATAATAGTTATCGAAGACCCGACGTATAAAGTAGCGGTTGATTAGGTGGGTTTCAAATTCTTCATTCCCACTCTTGTTTTAACCACACGGATGATTCTTCATATATCAACTAATTTAGAAATTACTAGTTTCCGAATTTTAAAGTAGTATTCGTTAATCTTGAAAAAGGTGTAAATTTGAATGTATTTTACAACTGAACTATTTTCACCAACAAACGAAAACAATGGGCATTTATTCCAAACATATTCTTCCGTATTTGATAAACAAGGCGTGTGGTCAATCAACGTTCACCATGCAGCGCAATAAGATCGTTCCACAAGCACATGGAAATGTGTTGGAAATTGGCGTTGGAACGGGTTTAAACATTCCTGTTTACGATGGCACAAAAGTGACGAAGTTAACCGCTATTGAACCAAATGAAGATACGTGGAAGAAATGCACAATCGATGTGAAAAAATTGCCTTTTGAGTTTGAATTTATTCTTGCTTCGGCAGAAGAACTCCCTTTTGAAGACAATAGCTTTGATACCGTTGTGGTAACGTATGCGCTCTGTACGATACCAAATGTTCAGCAAGCCTTAAAAGAAATGAGAAGAGTGTTAAAACCCGATGGAATATTACTTTTCTCCGAGCATGGAATAGCACCTGATAAACGCGTTCGATTTATTCAAAATAATTTGAACCCAGTATGGAAACAGTTTTCTGGCGGCTGTAATTTAAATCGAAACATTCCACAATTGATTAAAAAAAGCGGTTTTAAAACGATCCAATTAGAACAAATGTACATCTCCGGATGGAAACCCGGAAGTTATAATTATTGGGGAAAAGCAACAAAAGAGTAATTGTCACTTATTTTTCCATAAACACTTTATGGTCAGAAGGAGGATTTACAAGCACAATTGTCTGATAACCACTTTTAGAAAAGGTCACTGTGGCGTCTTTACATTTTGGCATACAACTATTCATTTTAGTACAGAGATTAAATTTTCCTGTGGAGTCTGTGTAGATATAGTTATAATCATTGTTAATAGTCACATTCACACTATCTAATGGCTGATTCGTGGATTTATCAAGTACCATTCCATCTGCGCAAGAACGACCTTCACAACTTCCTAAAAATAAAGCTGCTGAGAAGATGAAAACAAGTACAGTTAACTTGATCAAAATCAACATATTAAAAGCGAGAGTAAGTTTATTAGATTTAGTCATTTGTATGCGTATTTGGTTAGGTAATACCGTTAAACTATTGCTGAAAAATAGATTTATAGCACTAAAATACGGAGAAAAATTAAACTCACAAATCTGGTTTTCCACAAATTAGCCTCAGCGATAAAACGAAAATAGCTTTTACAGTTTTGCTGATAATGGAATGATATGAGCTTAATTAATTCGTATCTACCGCTTTCTTTCTGTATGCATAATAGAAAACAACAGGTAAAACAGTAAATGAAAGAATTAAGCAGATCAACATTCCTCCAACAATCATGGTAGCTAATGGTTTTTGAATTTCAGAACCCATTTTACTAGATAATGCAGCAGGCATCAGTCCCATTGAACCCATTAAAGCAATCATAACGATGGAACGTGTCCGTTCTTTTATTCCTTTGCTAATGGCTTCTATCAAGTTATACTTTTTCATCTTTTCTCGCATTACTGCTATTAAAATAATACCATTGATGGTGTTTACTCCAAAAAGAATAATTAATCCAATACCAGCAGAGATGCCAAAAATAGTTCCTGTTGCCCAAAGCGAAAGAAATCCACCGATAAATGCAAAAGGAATCGTAATTGAAGCAATTGCAGTATCTTTGATGTTTCCAAAATTACTGTACAATAACACTAGAATTAGTCCAATAGAAATAGGAATAACACTCATTAATTGTTTAGTAGCACGTTCTTTACTCTCAAATTCTCCCGCCCATTCCATATAGTTACCTTTCGGTAGTTTTATTTTTTTAGCAACTACTTTTTTGGCTTCTGTAATCGTTGTTCCTAAATCGCGTCCTTCAATACTGAAGCCAATACCAATATAACGGCTATTGTCTTCTCTATAAATAAAAGCTGGTCCCGTTTTGAAGCTAATGGTAGCAATGTCTTGTAATGCTACATTTTGACCATTATTGGTTGGAATGAGTATGTTCCCTATTTTTTCAGGCGTATTGCGATACTCTTTTTCAAAACGAATAACGACATCAAAATTTCGATCCTTCTCATAGAATTTGGTCGCCGATTGTCCGCCGATAGTCATCGCTATAACTGCTTGAACATCTTTCGTGCTGACACCATATTTTGCCATTTTAGAATCGTGCAACTGAATACGTAACTCAGGTAAACCTATGTTTTTAAATACTTTGACATCTGCAATTCCACGAACATCTTTTATGACATCTGCCACTTTGTTCGCTTGTTTTTCCATGTCAAATAAGTTGTCGCCTACAATCTTGATCACCAGTGGACTTTTAACTCCTGCCACATACTCTTCCACATTATCCTGAATCGGCTGACTAAATCCAAATTCAATACCTGGATAATGCTGTAATTCTTTCCGAATTTCGTTTACAATTTCTTCTTTTTTAATGTTTCGTTTCCATTGTTTCTCATCTTTTAATTGCACATTAAATTCAATATTGAAAAAACCTGTTGGATCTGTTCCGTCGTTTGGTCTTCCCGTTTGAGTCGAAATAAAGTCAATTTCATCGAATTTAGATCTCAAGATATCTTTCATTTCTTTCGTCAATCGAGATGATTCACCCAAGCTGATGCTATTCGGTAATGTGGCTCGAATGTATATTGCACCTTCGTTTAGCTTCGGTAAAAACTCAGAACCATAATTCATAAACTTGACACCACAAATGACCAGAATAGCGACAAAACTAATCAACGTTACTTTTTTGTATTTAAATGAAACTGTATAAATTTTATTAATGGACTTCCGGAAAAATCCAGCAATTTTGTTTTCTCGTTCTTTGATGTTTTTAGTTAACAACAGTTTACACATGGCTGGAACATAAGTAAGACTCAGTAATAAAGAGCCGATAAGCGCATAACCAAGTGTGAAGGCAAGTGGTGAAAACATTTTTCCTTCAACTTTTTGGAAGGAAAAAATAGGTAACAACGCAACAATTAAGATAAGTAGTGCAAAAAAGATATATCCTGCAACACCTCCAGCACTTTTCTTGATGATACCCATTTTACTGATTTTGGAAAAACGTTCATCTCCCATTTCTTCATTTTTATGGGCTAAAGCCATAAATACCGTTTCAACAATGACCAGCGTACCTTCTAATAACAATCCAAAATCCAGCGCTCCCATAGAAATTAAATTGGCAGGTAATCCTTGAATTTTCAGCATGATAATAGCAAAAAGAAAGGATAGCGGAATAACCGAAGCAACAATGAAGGTGGTTTTCCAATTATACAGAAATATAAAAACAATTAAAGAGACCAAGAGAATACCTTCGACCAAGTTTTTGGATACTGTTTCTACGGTATTGTCAACAAGTTTTGATCGATCAACGAAGACTTTTATTTGTGTACCACTCGGTAATTTTTTTTCATTTATTTCTTGAATTTTATCTTTTAATCGACCAATCACATCAGATGGGTTTTCACCTCGTAACATGATGACAATTCCTTCTAAAATGTCGTCGTGTTCATTGTATCCAGCAATTCCAAGACGTGGTTTGTGTGAAATTTTAACCGTCGCCACATTTTTGATGAGAATGGGTGTGGAACCATTTAATTTAATCGTAATATTTTCGATATCTTCAATTTTATCTAACAAGCCAACACCTCTCACAACATACGTTTGATCGCCTTCTTCGATAATGTCTCCTCCAACGTTGATATTTGATTTCGATACAGCTTCATGAACATCTAACGGTGAAAGATCGAAATTTCGAAGTTCTGTTGGATTGATTTGAATTTCATAAATTTTATCTTCTCCACCAAAAGTAACAACATCCGCCACTCCAGGAACACTTAATAATTCGCGTTCGATGGTCCAATTTTGCAAGGCAGTAACTTCTCCCATCGGTAATTTACTCTCAATGATATAACGGAGAATTTCTCCAGTTGCACCAGAAGGTGGTTCGATATCTGCATTAGCTCCCTCTGGAAGATCAACTGAACTGAGTTTATTGGCCACATATTGTTGCGCATAAAAATCATCGATATTGTCTTCAAATTGAATCGTCACAACAGAAAGTCCAAAAAGAGAAATAGATCGTATGTTTGTTTTGTGAGGAATACTATTCATGACCTTAGTAATGGGTAAGGTCACCATTTTTTCTAGTTCTTCAGCACTTCTACCTGGCCATTGGATAATTACCCTAGCTCTCGTATTTGTTACATCAGGAAAAGCTTCGACAGGTGTATGAATATATGTAAAAACGCCAGTAATTAATAAAGCAACTGTCGCAAATAATATAAATACAGCATTCTTCAATGAAAATGCCACCAGACTTTGAACGAGTTTATTCATTATTAATGGTTGTTTAATTCGTCGTAAATCAATAATGCATTTTTAGAGATTACTTTTTCTCCTTCACTTAACCCTTCAAGTGTGTAAGTAAATTGTTCATTTTTTGCAATCGGTACAATGTTTCGAATCTCTAAATGGTCATCGTCTTTATAAACAACCACATAATATTTATCATCTTCGAAAATAATCGCCTTTTGAGGAATAGCAATTGCTTTTTTACTGTTTTTATTTTTGTCTACGAATATATCAGCACTTAAACCAGGTAATAACAATAAGTTTTTGTTTTCCAATACAACACGTGCTTTTAATACGTGCTCATCCTCGTCGAAGACATTATAAATTTTATCAATTTTGCCAGAGAAATACTTATCAGGATAAGCAATTGTTCGCACACTAACAGGACTTCCTTCTTCGATGTACCGTAGATTGCTAGCGTAAATATTCACCATCACCCAAACTTCTTTGAGATTTGAAATCGAAAACAAAGCCTCTTCATCCATCCCAATTGTTTGTCCTATGCTAATGTTTTTTTGGATAACATATCCATCTTTTGGAGAGGTAATAAGGTAAGTTCCAGCAGTATTTCCTGCTTTGTACATCGCTAATGTTTCGCTGATTTTTTGAATCTCCACTTGTACTTGAAGTAAATCATTTTCTAATTGTTTAACTTCAGGCAAAGTCGCTAATCCATCGTTTAATAGCTCTTTTTTAGAGATGATTTGACCTTTTAAAAGCGATTCTTGATTATGATAAATCCGTTTTTGTTGTGTGAAGTCAATCATATCATTTGACTGAACAACTGCGAGTAATTGACCCTTTTTAACGAAATCGCCCAACTCAAATTTGACTTCTGTCACTATTCCGTTCAGTAGACTTTTGAAAGAAACTAAATCATTTTTATTGTAATCTACTTTTCCTGTTAAATAGAGCTGTTCCGATACTGGTTGTTCCGTTACTGTTGTAATTTCAGTCTTCTTTTTTAACGTCGCATTTAGTGCGAAATGAGGAGAATCATCTACATTAGTATTCTCGTTGCCGTTAGATTTACAACCAACAACAAGCATTAAAGCGCTGATTAATATTAAATGAAGTTTCATAATTATAAGTCCTTACCGATTAAGTTTTGTATTTGTTCAAATGTCTCTAAGTAATTTTTTTCGATCTCATAATACCTGCTTTGAGATTGTAAATACGCATCTGAGAAGTCAATAAATTCAAAGAGGGAAACTTGTTGACTCTTTAAATGCTTGACATAGTTGTCCATCATTGTTTTAAATTCTTCCAGAGAAGTAGATGGATACTGCTGAAGTAGCTTTTCGTAGGCCTTCAGTTGTTCTACTAATTTTGTGATAGTAGTTTCTAATTCTAGATCAACTGAATTCACTTTTAATTTTTGTTGGTCCAGTTGTGCTGTTGCTAATTTGATATTTCCTTGATTCCGATTAAAGATAGGCAAGTCGATACCGACTCCAAATCCCACAAAGTCTCTCATATAACCTGCGCTACGATCATAATTCATCAAAACACTCACATCAGGTTTAGCATTTGCTTTTTCTAATTTTAAATACTGTTCTGAATAAGTAACTTGTTGCAATGCATATTGTTTAGCAATACTTGAATCCTTTACCAAACTCATAATAGTGCTCGGTATTTCTTGACTTAATACCGTATTAATACTAGTAGGAAAAACTAATTGAGAAATTGATAAGTTGGGTAATTGCGTAAGGATTTTTATCGTTTGAATGGCTTCTAATTCTCGATTGTTCCATTCGATGGCTTGTTGTTGTACATCGAGAAGTGCCGTTTTAATTCGGTAGAAATCCGCTTTTGATAAATTCTGGTTGGCAACTTGTCTCTCAAATGCAGTAGCAAGATCTGAATAATAATCTGTTAATGTTGTTAGCTGCGATTTAATTTGTTGAATTTGGTATAATTCATAGTAGCTGTTTCGAAGCTTTAATTTTAAATCTAAGACCAAGCTTTCAAACTCAATTAAAGCCGTGTTCTTTTGTGTATTAGCAAGTACCACTCTTTTTTTACGTTTACCAGCCGTTTCTATGACTTGACCAAGATCAAATGTAAATTGTTGATATCTACCAAAATTATGGAAAAGCGGAGCTTGTTCAGTAGCCGTATTGTTCTTCCATAGATTTACTTGCCCTAAAGTAAGTGTGGGATTTTTCCATAATTTAGCCTGAATAATAGCCGCATCAGCAATATCAATGTCATATTTGGTGGCTAACAACTGATAATTCTTTTCAAGGAATTGTTCCTCTAAGTCATTTAATGTAAGCTTCTGCTCAACGGGAGATTGTGAGTAGCTATTAAAAGCAAAGATTAAACTAAAAACAAATAATAGCTTCATTAACATAGCGTGTGTTTTAATGATTTGAAACTATTCTTTAGGAAAATGCTGTCCGCTTGAAGATTGTTTATTTTTAAAGTATCTTGTACTTTTACGAAGGTGGACAATAGTGATAAGATAAAAAGGAGTGCTCCATTTTTGACAATACCCATTTGTAATGATTTTTAATTGGATACAAAAGTCAAGATAACAACCTTTAGAAAGCCTTAAAATGGATAAATTTTAGCTTAAGGGTAAAGTAATCTGGAAGATATTTTGGTTAGTAGAAGGGCTGGAATAAACGATTGTTCCACGATTAAGAGTTATTATTTTTTTAGTAAGTGCCAAGCCTAAACCAAAGCCTGTTTTGCCCCAACTATTTTCTCCTCTGAAGAAATGACTAAATAAGTGTTTCTGCTCTTCTTCTGAGACAGGTCTCCCAGCATTACTAATCACTATTCTTACTTCATCCTTAAATGAACAGTCGATTTTAATTTCTGCTTTTGAATTATCACTGTAAGAAATGCAATTACTCAATAGGTTTTGAAACACTTGTCGAATCAGCATTTTATTGCTATTTAAAATAAGTCTTTCCACCTCAGGTTCCACAGAGATATAATTTATCTCAAAGTTAAAGTCAGGATAAAGTTTGTTTAAATCTTCTATACAATCAAATATAATTTCATCAATACGAATTTGCTCCTTGTTGATATTCTGGTCGGTTTCTGTTTTTAAAATTTCGAGTAGTATATTGATAATGTCAGCCAATGACTTGGTTTTAATAATCTGAGATTCAAGGTCTGATTGCAAATTCATTGCGGCATCACTACTTTTAATACGCTCTAATTCAGAAATCAAAACGGTAATCGGAGTTTTTAACTGATGAGAAATATGCTGAATGGAGTGTTTTTGAAAAGCAAATGCTTCATGTGTTCTTTCTACCAACTCGTTGAATTTGTCATTTAAAGTGATAATTTCTGCCGTCGAGGTATTGATTCGTTTCGGTAACTGCCTTTCTTCGCTCAGTCTGTAGGAAGCTAAAAAATCAGCAAGACTGGCCAGTGGTTTTGAAATTCGTTTTGCAAGAAAAAATGAAATCAGCAGTACAGAAACAGTAATAATTATAAAGGCGATAAGTAGCGAATTACGAAGAAAATATAATTTCGAATAACCATAGGTATCGTATGCTTTACTGATGCCAAAATAGGTTTCTCCATTTTTTTCGATATATGTCCCCACCACATCATATAAACCATCCTTGGTTTCAATCCATTGATTTTTAGCATTTAACGCCGATAACATTTCGCGCGACCGAGCAACGATAGTGTTGTCTACACTCGAGTATATAAGCTGTTTTTTTTCGTTAAAAAGCAATAATTTCTCATCAAATAAATCATTAATTGTTAAGCGATCCACCGCTTCAATTAACTCTTCATTGGTTTTCTTTATCTCTGTGAGAAAGTATAAAGTGGTAGAGATTTTTAGTTTCTGTCGTTGTTGAAATTCTTCTTCTCTAAATTCAGAATAAAATAGATAAATAACAATAAACGTAATACCAATCAGTAAGAAAACGGTGCTGGAAAACGATATCAATATTTTATTTCTAATCTTCATTCTATGTCAAAATAATAACCGTAACCCACTTTAGTTTTAATGGTATTCGTGCCAAAAGCCTTGTCCAATTTCGTTCTTAAAAAGCTGACAAAAACTTCGATTGTGTTCGTATTTACATCGACTGATTTACCCCAGATTTCTTTCACCAAATCATTCTTAGAAATAACTTCTCCTTGATTCTTGCAAAGTTTCACCAAAATCTGATATTCTCTTGGCGTCAGAGGAATTTCAGTTCCCTGTTTTGAAACTTTCTTTGTAGATTGATTAATCGTTATATCACCTGCGATTATCACTGGATTTTCTGACTGACTAGCATTCATATTTCGCTTGATCAGTGAATGAATACGCATAATCAGTTCGCGCATAAAGAAAGGTTTTGTGAGATAGTCGTCCGCACCACTGTCAAATCCCTTTATTTTATCCTCTAATTCACTGAATGCCGTTAGCATCAAAATAGGCGTTGTGGTGTTATATTCCCTGTAACTTTCACATAGATCATATCCTGTCTTCCCAGGTAGGTTAACATCCATGACAATACAATCGTAGTGATTTTGTTTCAACATCCTTTCGGCAAGTTGCCCATCAAAAACACTTTCTACATTCCAACTTTCAGCTTTTAATGCCTCGCTAATGTTTTTATTTAACGTAGCGTCATCTTCAATCACTAAAATATCCATACTACAAAGTTACGATTTCAGATTAACATTAATTTTAGTCGTTACTTTGAATTGTCAAGTTAGTCCAAATATATTAATTTTTTCGTTCTTCGTTTTCAATTGCTCGGCCCATAAAATCTGCCATAGTTAGTCCATGTAAAGTGCCACCAATAATTGTAGGTATTAATCCAAACAAAAGCCAACCAATAACTGCCGAACTAAATCCTCCTTCTCCCCAAGTTAGTGTATTTGCAACAGCCGAGCTTATAGTAGAACTTACAAAGAGTAAAATCCACAACATAAATATTGCTAAAAAACTATGGTCAAATTTTGATTTCTTTTTGTCAATTATTTGTCGACCAGCTAATCCTCCAAAAAACCAAATACCAATGAATAGAACAACAACTTGGATTACTATCAATAATTCATTTTCTTCAACGCTTAAAAATACGTTTTTAAAGAATGTGAAGGCACTCATCGATTTGTCGCCAAACAGTTGATTAAAAAGGACAATTATTATTGGAAACACCACAATTATTGCAACTGAAATGAGACAGTATTTCAAGAGTATCTTTCTTCCTATTTTTTCACTTGTGGTTATTCCCTGCTGCATAATTTTTAAAGATTATTATTAGCTCACTTTCTTATCCAATCGTTTCTTCAATGATAGAAAATAGTCTTCAAAAAAGTACTTCGACAAGGATGCCATCACAATTGTTAGAGTTGTAACTGACAAGTAGAAAAGGATTGAATTCGTCACTATTCCCATGGCTGCTAATCGTTCTTTTAATACTAAAATTACCATAAAGATCGCTAGCATGTGATACATGTAAATTCCGTAGGAAATTTCTCCTAGATAGGAAATAAAACGATTGTTCATGTGAACGATACTATGACTGACCGAAGAAATACAGATAATGGTGTACAAGAAAAGTAAATCAACGAGAATGGCTGAAATAATGGGAGTTTTAAAAATAGCATCCCAAAAGAAAAAATGGATATTACTATTGACGGCTAAAAAAGTAACCAAAATTGAGAAAATAGCAACTTGAAAAGCAGGTTTAAAAATGAACGACTGTGTCAACTCCTGACCTTTTGTGAATATAAAATAAGCACCCAATCCGCCCACAGCCATAGCCTCAATCTTAAAAATCTCCATGAGATAACTGTACAACTCATTATGAAAAACCCACATTCCCAAAAGGTTAAGCACTATTTTAATGGCTATCACGCAAATTAATAATCGAAGAATTCTTTTTTGATTGACTTTGAATAAAGGCGCCCAAATTAAATAAAAGACTTCCTCTACTCCTATTGACCAAAGTGGTTCTAATAAATGATGTCCAAAATAAAAAGTCACCAATCCTGGTAAGAAGAATACGAAATAATACCATGTTTCTCCCAAGGTATAAGGCATTTCATAACAGACTCCAAGTACTTTAAAAACAAATGGCAAGGCTATAACACCAATGAATACCAAAAGAAAATATAAAGGCCAAATTCTTAGTATTCGTTTTAAATAGAACCGTTTAACGGAAACCGTATTCGTCTTATTTAGTTCTTTTAAGAGTAAGTAGGTAATAAGAAATCCACTTAAAACAAAGAAGAAAACCACCGCATTTCCTCCATTTCGGAATAAACTAAGCCATTCAAAATTACCAATTCCATTCTTCAAGCGAATAGCTTCTGAATGGTGCATCACGACTAAAAAAGCAGCTAAAAAGCGAAGCGCATTTAATCCCTTAAAAAAAGAAATATTTTTAAAATCTGTAATTGGTTGACTTTCTGTTGTCATGTTTGTTTATAAATCCCGTTTTAAGAGACTTATGCACCATTTTTTCAAATAGACAGGTCTCATTTTCATGAGGTAATATTTCCCAAATTTAAATTTATTTCGTCAACTATCAAATGGCAAAAGGCTTTTCCATGAATTTACGGAGAATATATGATGAAAATATCAGGGATTTAGTTTTTCCCAATTTTTTTCAATTAGCGCATAGACAATATCGTCCACCCACTTTCCATTGGTCCAATAGCTCTCCACAAAATGCGCTTCTTTCCGAAAACCAATACGTTCCACCAGTCGAATTGAATCGTGATTATCGGGGTCAATAGAGGTCATAATTCGATGCTTATTCAGTTCATTAAACAAGTAGTCGATGACGCGTTTGACCGCTTCTGTCGCATAACCCTTATTCTGAAAGCTTTTATTTAAGGTACAACCAATCTCCGCTTGCTTGTTTTCATCTCCGAAAAAGTGAATGCCCAAATCGCCTATTATTTTCTGTGTTTTATTTTCTAAAATCACGAATTGAAACCACGTTTCAGGTTCATCGAGTTGCTTTGCTGTTTTCTCAATAAAGATGACCACATCGTCGATTGTTTCAGGAATCCAACCTTGATATTTATTGGCTGCTGTATCGGAGCGATAGTTGAATATTTCGTGTGAATCGTTTGGATTGATTGGACGAAGTGTGAGACGAGAAGTTTGTAGTTTCATGGTTATTTTCTGCTATTTTGAAAAATTTAAATCGGCACTAACAATCAATGAAGATAATTTAGGTTCTATGCTGGAACATGGTTTGGTGATAGTTACAGATTATTTACCTCTATACCGACGCTGTAAACTATTAACTTCACCATCCTCTTTAATACAGTATTCGAAAGTTTTATCTTGGATCAGTCCTCCGACTTCTCCATAATCAATTGAATCTCTAGTCAATGCGAATGTCTGAATATGTTCCCTCTTACTTATTTGACTAAATAATTTTGAAATGGTTTTTATTATAGTTGAATTGAAACCTTTGTTTATTGGATAAACTTTATTTGATTTAAAGTCTTTCATAAAGTATACGTTAGCCTCTATTCCTTCACACTTACAGTCAAATGCAATTGAATCTATTTTCATGAAATTTGTATAATCTTTTAAAGGATATTGAAAAGGATCGTTTTCTAATGTCAATTCGTATGTGTTTGCGTATTTCCAATTTCTGAAATTTGATGGTTTATTAGGGTCGAACG
The DNA here is from genome assembly GCA_040394775.1 of Taishania pollutisoli. Classification (GTDB taxonomy): domain Bacteria; phylum Bacteroidota; class Bacteroidia; order Flavobacteriales_D; family Crocinitomicaceae; genus 40-80. The sequence continues at coordinate 7,684 of JBEBRN010000051.1, read as the reverse complement.
TGAAGTAATGACAAAGAAGTTGGTTGTCTTTAAGTTGTTTCTTTTCAATTACAATAACACTTAAGTAATCTGCGTAATAAATACTTCCTTCTCTCCAAATTGCAACGTGATTTGAGTCACACAAGCTACTTGGAATCAATTCTTCCATTTTTTTAATATCATATTCAATAGTACCTATGGATTTTTCAATATCATCAAGAGTAGATTTAGTTGCTTCAGATTTACAACTTAAAAAACTGGACATTATTAATAGAAACATAGATATGAATGTTAGCTTTTTCATTATTCTATGATTTCGCTCTCACACTAAAAACTGGTCTGAAACCAACTTGAACAGAAGGACTCGTGATATTTAGTTTACTTTCATTTCGGACATCATAACCAGCGGATTTCCAACTACCGCCCATAGCAAATCCTTCGGCGATAAATTCAGCCACATTTCCATTCAAATTATACAATCCAAGTGCAGTTGGATAGTAGGAATTTACAGGAGCTGTGATATCAGAATAAGCTGATTCTTTTTTCTTTGATGGATGAAAGTCTATCAGTTGAAATGATTTTGTCAAGCTATCGTAATAAATATTTTCTGTTCCTATATTTCTAAAATTACATAATAAATTACCATTCTCTCCTCGCAGATAATGCCCTTGCCAACTGTATGGAAATTCATTGTTATATGGATTACATGCTCTAAGCCATTCAGCTTCGACTGGAAGACGAACAAAGAACTCCAATCCTTGGTTTTCCTTGTTTAATTTCTGAGTCAACCAAGCACAATACAATTCAGCGCCTGCTTTACTAATATTGACAACCGGAAAATTAGCATACGAAACATGACTGTGATAATAAGTGGCGTAATTCACTCCGTCGTTGCCAAATTCTTTCACCCAATTACTCGTATCTATGGTGGCTATTTTCAGTTTTTCGATTTCATTATTTGTTTTTAGATCATTTAAAAAAGCGATGTATTGTCGGTTACTAACTTCTGTTTTACTCATGTAAAAGTAGTTTACATTCACAGTGGTGTTGTTCACGACAGCCGTTCCAGAAGGAATAAGTGAGAATTCTTTGCTGATTTGTTTAGGAATTTTTACAGGTGAATTAAATTTCGATGTAAAGGCAAAACCAAAGATAATCATCGAAATAACGGGGAGTAAGTAAATTTTAGTTTTCATAATTTCTGATTTAAGAGCATCATAAGCAACACTATTATTTCATCCAAAGTAAAGAATAAAGCAAGATAATCATCCATCTTTTGAACCAAATTTCATTAAAAATATAAAATCTTTCCTTAGAATTAGAGAACCTTTGAATTTTTCACATAAAAAAATAAAAATAGTGACAAATAAACGTCCTAAGTGACAAATGTCACATAAATCTACGAAACAAAGCTCTACCTTTAAAATATTAAAACCCATTTATTATGTCAAAGGTCGTCATTTTAGGAGCTGGAATAGCTGGTCATGTTGCCGCTTCACATTTAAGAAGAAAATTGGGAAAGGAACATGAAATAATTGTCGTTTCTCCAAATAGTAATTATCAATGGATTCCTTCCAATATTTGGGTCGGCGTCGGCAGAATGAAGTCAAAAGAGATTCTATTTCCATTGGAGCCTTTGTACAAACGAAAAAACATCGGGTTTAAACAAGCAAAGGTCGTTTCATTTCATCCAGAAGGCGATAGTACTGAGACAAAACCATACGTGGTAGTGGAATATGTAACTGGTTCACAAAAAGAACGTCAGGAAAAAGTAACGTATGATTATCTCATCAACGGAACAGGTCCAAAATTAGCGTTTGACTTAACAGAAGGACTAAATCCTGGCACCAACAAAGCCTATTCAGTTTGTACTTATACACACGCAGATCATGCATGGCAGGGATTATCAGCATTGATTGACGAAATGAAAAAAGGTAAAAAAGCAAAAATTCTGATTGGAACAGGACATGCAAAATCCACTTGTCAAGGGGCAGCATTTGAATATATATTGAACGTTGAACAAGAATTAAGACGCCATAAAGTACGAGACATGGCAGAAATTACCTGGATTTCAAACGAATATAAATTAGGTGATTTCGGAATGGACGGCATGTTGTTGAGTTATGGAAGAGAAACCATGCAGTCTTATGAAATGGTCGAGATGATTTTTAAAGATAGAGGCATCAACTGGATTTTGGGTGCTGGAGTGAATAAAGTCGAAGATGGTATCGCACATTATGAGAATTTAGACGGTGAGTATAAATCGGAAGAATTCGACTTTGCGATGTTGATTCCTGCATTCTCAGGACATGGTTTTAAGGCCTTCGACAAAAATCAGGAAGATATTACCGAAAAGTTATTCAAAGGCTTCATGCTTGTCGATGCAGATTACACCGCAAAACCGTACGAAGAATGGTCGGTGAAAGATTGGCCAGAAACGTATCAAAATCCTTCTTATCCAACCATATTTGCACCTGGAATTGCTTTCGCACCACCACATGCGATTTCAAAACCACGTAAAAGTAAAAACGGAACAGATATATCTCCATCACCACCAAGAACTGGCATGCCTTCTGGAATTACCGCTAAAATAGTCGCCGACAATATCATTGATTCAATCCATTCAAACCAGATTTCTTTACTTCACAAAGGTTCGATGGGAAATATGGGTGCTGCTTGTATCGCCTCCGCAGGATATGGAATAACGAAAGGAAGTGGTGTCAGCATTACGACTTATCCTATCGTTCCAGATTATGAAAAATATCCCGATTCTCAAGGTCGTCAGTTAGGAAAAACCTTTGGTGAGATTGGTTTAGCAGGACATTGGTTAAAGCTCTTGTTACACTATGCTTTTATCTACAAGGCGAAGATGAAACCATTTTGGTGGTTAATTCCTGAATAATACCGATTGGTATAAGATGTAAATAACTCGATTTCAAACCTTTAAAAAACAAAAAAGATGTCAACTCAAATAACTAAATTTCAGCGCTTTGTAATGATGAATCCAGTGATTCAATTCTTCAAGCTCATCTATTTATCATTAAAAGTATTGGTCGTTGTTGCTGGTGGACATGGAGGCACGAGAGGGTGAAATGGGAGAGAATTGTGTGTTTTTTGTATTGATTAAGATGAATAATTAGATTTTCATTTTAATAGTTAATTAAGCTCCTCATGCAAAACTTCATTCATCTCCTCTGCTCTATTCAAGGTCATTAAATGTCCTCCGCTTTTAATGATCTTATCACAGGTTACAAAACGCAAAGGTAAAACCCAATCTCTCGCTCCATGTATATGAAAGATATTCTTAATAATTGTCTGATTTTTCCAACAGACCACTTTGTCAATCGCCCATTTTATAAATATGGGATTAGTATCGTACAAGATTTGTTTTAAAAGCTTTTTGTCAAATGATGAACGTGCGTCAAAAAGCCAGTACGTAAAAAAGTTTGAACGCTTAAAAAGACGTGTTGGCACTAGTTTATGAATTCGCAATTTCCCCGCTAAACGATAATAAAATGGCAATTCTTTCCATGTTTTGACCGAAGATATTAAAATGATTTTTTCGGTGTCTATTTGTTTTGCTACTTCAATAGCCATCATTCCACCAAATGAAAGTCCAATTAAAGTTGGTTTAGAAGTTGGAATTTGTTCCATCAAACGGGTTGCGTAATGCTCGATTGTTTCATTTCTTTGTGGTACAATCCATTCGATAAAAGTTGCCTTGAAATCAGAGAAATCAAGTCGTTGAAAGATGCGTTCATCTACTCCCAATCCACTAAATATGTAAATTTCTTTCGTCAAGATGTTGGTTTTTTCGATATCAATTTATATGACATACTGCCAATCTACTTAAAAGTTATTATTTCAATTATTACAATACTGCCATTATACATAAAGTGACCTAGTATGCCGTACCATAAGGATCTATATTTTGCTCTAAAATAGCCAAAAAGAAGTCCAATTGGAAATATCCATAAAGCTGATAGTAGTGATAAATGGAGAATCGTAAAGAGTATGGATGAAATAAGTATCGTTGATTTTAGCCTAGAGACTTTTGTTAAATGATTAAATAAAATACCCCTAAATGCAATTTCTTCGAAGATAGCAGGAATAAGTGCAATTGATATGATCGATAAAGTAATAGGTGCTGGAGAATCAATAAACTGTTCATAATACCTTAATTGACTTTTATCAAAAATACTTTGATTTAAAAAGCCAGCTAAATATGAAACAATGATTGCAAATAAAGGAGCACCTACTAATATCTTTATCAGAAGGAACTTTTTTAATCCTTTTAGACTAAGTAACTTATTAATTGTCTTGAAATCAATAAAGTAAAAAACGAAGATAATAGCAGCAAACAGTACATCAATCAGTAATGTATTAATATAATCATTTTCGAAGTCTATAAAGTTTATCGTAGCAATATACCCTAGCAGAATAAAGAAGAAAATTAAAATATTTTGGATAGATTTATTGTAGTCCAAAGATACTTCTTTAACTAAACTCTTTCCACATTTACCACAATAAGTGGATTGACTATGCGATATTGTTTGACAATTTTCACACTTCATGTGTCGGTGATAAGTCCTTTGCTTCTTTAATTGACGCTAGCTCTACTTCAAGTGCTTCAGAATCTTTAACTCCTTTGTATCCATATACAAAACCTGATATTATTAATACTTTCCATATAATACCCTGAACAATAGTTGCCGGATTTGCGATAGCTGTAATTACATTAAATACCACATAAATAAGGAAACCAGATAAAATTGCTGGGAAAGGGTTCTTTCGACTCCACATTCCTAAACCAAAATAAATTAAAGCACCTAAAATGGATCCAATTAAAATTTGAATATTAAAGTTAAGGACAATACCAAATACAATTCCAAATACAAAATTCAGCCCAGCTAAAATAAACAATATAATTCTGGCTTTTTTGACCGATTTCTTTTTGTCTATCAAGAGTTGTTTTTTATTAGCAACATTCACTAGAAAACGTTTCATTTCACGTTGAGTACCGTTCTGTGGGAAACGACAATTTGGGCAAAATTTATCTTCTTCGTTTAGTCCTGTGGATTTGCAATAATAACAAATAGTGAGATCTACTATATCCGTTTCATCTTTCTTTTGTTCAATTTCATTTTCAATTTGAGGTGATGTTATTATTGCCATATAGTAATTGTTTTTCTAACAATAAAACACACAAACATTTGCGTATTTTTAGGTTATATTTTCAACTCAAATATATTATTATTTAGTAAAAAATCCTAAAAATAGTTTGTTTTTAAAAATTGGAGAATCGTTAAGACTAAAAATAATTCTCCGGTTGATAAAATCCAATTATTCTGCAGAATGAATAAAGTAGTGTATTTTCAAGTACAGTAAATTGAGTTTTACTCAAAATACAAAAGGTATCAACATTTTCGTTCTTCTAGCGTATTCATCATATTCTTTGCCATACTTTTCTTTTAAATAGTTGTCTAGTTTTGGAGCATTGTAAAAGGCGAAAAAACTAAATAAGAAAATAGGAATTGTTATAGCAATCCAATTTCGGGTTAAGAGCGCATAGGCAATTACCCATAATATATCTCCAAAATAATTAATATGACGAGCATATTTAAAAAATCCTCCACTATAAATCCTTCCTTTATTTTCGGGTTCTTTTTTCCACTTGTTTCTTAAAATCTCTCCACCGCTATTAATAACACAACCAATAATAAACAATGCAATCCCAAAATAATCCAATCCATCAATAGGAATAGAAATAGGCATTACAAATAAGGGGAAACCTATAAAATAAAGGGCAAAAGCAAGCGGAACACTAATACTTTCTTCCCAAGGTATTTTCCTTTTTAGTAAGAAAATCATCATATATGCCAATCGTAAAAAAATAATAACATTGAAAATAAAAATGATAAGTCGTCTGTTGAATACGTTTTCTGTGGCGTTGTGAATATGAAATTTATTTTCAACCCACACTCCACCATGTTTAAAAAGAATCCAATAGGATAGTCCTAAAAGAAAAATTTCAATCACATGAATGGTTATTTTCTGTGGAATACTTTTACTTTTCTGTCCGTAAAGATCCATAATTCCATTATTTAGATGACTTACAGTTTACAAAATAACGATATCTAACTTTATAACTATCTTAAAATAACGTGTCAAATTTTAGATTATTTCATTTTTTAATCTCTTTTTTGTAGCCATTATTTTCGTTTTAACTTAATTATCAGAGAATAAATACTAGAAGTAAGTTTTAGGAAATGTAGTAATGTCGCTTTCTAATTATAGTACGAGAAATGATTAAATTACTTCGGCTATAATCTTCACCACAAAGAATTCAATTTTAACTAAATTGAAAGTTTACTATAAATACAATGGACTTTTTATAGAAAGCTAGAGATATTACTTCTCTTTTTTTAATATTTTAAAATTCAACTCTAATTTCTTAGTTTGAATTAAGGTGCGCCAATTGATAAAGAAGAGCGCAAAAAGAAGTATTAAACCAACCACAAAACTCAAAATAGGCTTAAAAGAAAATAAATTTTCAATTATACTTTGTGTGTTTTCTGATGCGTATTTACCCAAGTGTAACATGACTGAGTCACTTGTGAATTTTCCAATGAGAAACCATGGAATAACATACCTCGCCTTTATTTTAGAAATACCAGCTCCTAAAAAAAGTGGCGTTGTGGGAAGTGGTAATAATGAATAAGCGAGTATAACCATCTGTCCCTTCCATATATTCTCATTCATTTTTTCTCCGAGGAACTCAATATCTTTATTCTTTGAATCTTTTAAATACCTTTTTGATATTAATGGAGCATATAAAAGTAGAATATATCTACCTAAAACTGAACCAATTACTCCTACAATAATGACTATCCACACATCTAGATTAAATGTTATCTGAAAAAACATCATGATTGTGAATGCTGGAGGAAATGGAAAAGGCGCTAAATCAAATAATAATGCACCAAAAAAAACTAGTAGATATTGCCAAAACATTTGTTTGAATTCTATTATCGATGAAAAAATTACGAAGCAATTATCTTTTCTTAGTTGGTTATAACAACTTTTTTTTGCTTAACGCCTGCAAAAGTAACCATTAAATAGTTAATTCCTCATAGAATAATAGAACAGTTAACTATTCCACCTATTGGCACCTATTGTTTCCTTTGAAATAGCTATTGCTGGAAATTAAAAAATGAGTATTTAATTTATTCTTTTACCACTTTTTGTTTCCACGACTGTCCATCAGACTCCAATACAAGAAAATAGATTCCAGATGCAAAGTTTGAAAAATCAATCAGCGTACTTGTCCCAATTGTAGCATAAGTTGGTGTAAATATTTTTCCGACGGTGTTAACCACATACATTCGATCTACTTTCTCTAAACTAACGGTCAGTTGGTCTGATACGGGATTGGGATAAAGTGCAATGCTGTTCTGTGGAGAATTATCTTGTATACTAGTAATATTTGAATTAATCATTTTTACGATGGTATCGGAATAATCACAATGATGAGCAATTAGCGTTACCGTATGAATACCACTCGTCGTATAGGTGTGACTTAGGTCAATGTCGGTTGATGTAGTTCCGTCACCAAAATCCCATTCATAACTGGTAGCATTCGTTGATTGGTTATCTAAAGTTTCGGAGATAAATTTAAACACTCTCTTGATGGTTTGAGGAGTAT
>JBEBRN010000050.1:0-22368 GCA_040394775.1 Taishania pollutisoli | reverse complement strand
TTATAAATTCATATTGCTGATTACTAGCATTTTAACAACTCCGAAACTTTAGTTAAATTATACGCTGTTATACGTATTTTCCAAAAGAGATTCACACATTAATTTTGTCCTATAATATTAAATATAAATGTGTATGAAGAAAGTAACCATGTTGTTTGTATTCTTAGGGTTTTTAATCACTACGAATGCACAGAAAATACTGAAAGAAGCAATGTTTGATCCAGACGGAAAAGCAAAAATAAGTAATCTTTCAGAAGTCCAAGTGGACGAGGAAAATAACCAAATGACCTTGTTTTATATAACAAAGTCAACGGGTAAGAAGGTGAAAGCTGAAATTTTATATTTCGATTTAGATTTTAACTTTATCAGAACAGAAAGTATCGAAGAAGATATTGAAAAGGTACGTGAGAAATACCGTCTCAAATTCTCTATTAATTTTTGTCCTGAATCTAGAGAGCCATTACTAACAGTAGAAGCTAATTTATTTACAGGTCAAACAACTTTTAAAAAGGGATATATAGAGAATTATCTTAACTGGTCAACAGGATATTGTGACAATCGTTTTAAGGTAGAAGAAAAAGTAAAACCGAAGGGAGAAGATGGAGAACGATTGAAGCTAGTAAATTACTGGACGAATAATGATGTTCAGAAGTATGTAAGGTCAACTACTTATAATGCGTATAGCTATGGATTTACAACCACCTTTAGATCACCGCAATCTGGGAAAGACATAATGAGTGCTGAGAAAGGTGACGTGGTTATTTGTGCTTTTGTAAAAGAAAAGGGAATGGCAAAAGAAAGCATTGGTAAGAACTATGTTTTTGAAAAGTTTAGTGTACAAACGATGGAAAAAACAAAATCTACAAAATTAGATTTTCCAGTTGCTGCACTTCCATTACATTATAAGTTTTTAACGAATGGTAATATTGCCTACTTATTTCAAAGAGCTGACGCAAAGTATGAATATGTTGAAGTAGATTTTGATGGTGAAATTCAAAAAAGATTAGAATATGCCGTTCCTAACGAAAACATGTGGGTAGTTAATGACTTTAGTGAAGATGGAGATAACTTGTATGTTTACGGTGTAACCTCAAAAGTAAAAATGAATGCAAAATCTATCCCTGGATTTGCCTATAATGCACAATCATTTATGACAACCACTGCAGTTTATGCAGACAAACCAAATGGATATCAATTAATGAAAATCAGTGCTAATAAAATCGAATGGGTCTCTTCAACAGGCATAAAGGATTTTGCAACAACATTTGTTAATATTGGTAAGGAGAAAGGGAAACCATTTACTGGAGGAAAACTATCCGTAGGTGATATCCATATTTCTCCAAATGGAAGCATTATGCTAACAGGACAAAAGAAGAATTCAAAAAATGAAATGTTAGAAGTAGTGGCATTTGATTTCAGTTCTACTGGAAAATTGATTTCTAACTATTCAACTAAACTACGAAAGAAAAATGACTATAACAAACTTACACCTACGAAGCACGCCTTGATGAATGCGGCAGATGGTTCTGGTGTTTATTGGACAATTTTTGAAGTAGCAGGTGCTAAGAAAAGTGGTATTTTCTCTGGAGAGAATGGAGCTGCTCGAATTTTATACTACCCAAGAGTTACTAAAATTGCAAATGATGGAAAATCAGCAACAAATTTCATTGAAATTGGTAACGGAGATTTCTTTCTTGATGACAACTACCCTATTAATGCACTGAAAGACAATAAGTTCATATTTATTGGTGCTGATAAAAGCGGTAAAAAGATGTGGTTCTCTAAAGTTCAATTTGACTAATCACTGAAAACTTATATTTCTAAAAACTAAAAAATCCCCGTAATTGGGGATTTTTTGGTGTTATTTAAAAACGAAATTTAATAATCCATTTTATTTTTCCAAGGTGTACACTTTCTCTTTCATCCACTCCGCCCATTTTACATCACTCTTACTCTTGTCAAATGCGCTAATTTGGATTGGATTTCCTACAATGAAAGGAACTTTCCGTCCTTTTTGTTTATATAATTCGTTGATTAAATAAAGCATCTCAATATTTACTTTAATACCCAAGAAGGATCTAAAGTTGGCGAGATTATAAAAGAAATTAGATAATCTACCATTAATATGAACTGGAACTATTACTCTATCTGCTCTTTTTCGAGACATAGTAATAAACGTTTTCTTCCATTCCAAATCGCTAATTTTCCTTCCTTTTTTTCGAGACACTAAACCAGCTGGAAAAACACAGATCAATTCATCTGTTTCGAATAAATCAGCTACTTTCTTTTTGGAATTCAGTGAGTTTGCACCATGTTTATTAACGCCCACAAACATTTCTTTCATTCCTTCTAGATTTAGTAGCAAGTCGTTTACGATGAACTTTATATCAGTCCGGTAATTTGCTAAAGCATGTACAAAAGCAATGGCATCCATTCCGCCTAATGGGTGATTCATCACGATTGTAGCTGGTCCAGAAGCAGGAATTCGTTCCATGTTGTTAATAGTAATATCTAAATCAAAAACATCTACAACCTCGGCGCAGAATGCTTGATTTTTCTTGCCTTTACTTCTTTCTAAAAAATAATTAACATCCGTTTCATGAAGAATTTTCTTCAGATAAGAAACAATAAAACGAGGTAGCCATTTCAGTAATTTTGGATTTTTACTAGCTATCAGTTTCTCAACATCCATTCGTACGATTTCTTTACCGCTCATTGTCTGAATTTCAATGTTTTAAATCCGCCTTGTCCTCTAACATAGGAACAAAACTAAATTCACCAAAATCTTCGTCTTTAAATTCTGTTTCAGAAATTTTCGTAATCCGCTTCATTTGTTGTTTTTCTCCTGCTCCTAATGGAATAACAAGTGTGCCATTTACCTTTAATTGCACCAACAAATCCTCTGGAACAAACGGAGCTCCGCAAGTGACTAATATATGATCGTAGGGCGCATACGCTTTTTTACCTTTATACCCATCTCCGTAAAACAAATGTGGATTAAAACCCAATTGTGCAATAATCGATTTTGCGCTGATATACAACTCTCGCTGACGTTCAATCGAATACACTTTCATTCCTAATTGACATAATATAGCCGTTTGAAAGCCTGACCCTGTACCGATTTCTAACACTTTATCTCCTTTGTTCAATTCTAACAACTGAGTTTGAAAAGCGACAGTGAGCGGATGAGAAATAGTTTGACCAGCTCCAATCTGAAAAGGCATATTAGAATAGGCTTGCATTTCGAAAGCTAAGTCTAAGAAATAATGTCTCGGCACTTTATCAAAAGCATCCAAAATACGTTCATTGGTAATTCCTTTCGAACGTAACTCCTCAATAAGCTTCTTTCGTAGTCCTTTATGTTTATACGTGTCAATCATTGTTTATTCTATTGTAATAGGTTCCTTTACTTTTTCATTTGTCAAAGCAATATCTATCACTTCTTTCATTGTTTTAACATAGTGAAATGTCAATCCTTTGATGTATTCTTCATTAATTTCTAATACGTCTTTTCGGTTTCTTTCACTTAAAATAATTTCCTTAATCTTAGCTCTTTTAGCGGCCAAAATCTTCTCTTTTATTCCACCAACTGGCAATACCTCACCTCGTAACGTAATTTCACCTGTCATCGCTAAGTCTTTTTGAACTTTACGTTGTGAGAATAAAGAAGCTAGCGAAGTTAACATAGTAATACCAGCACTTGGTCCATCTTTCGGAGTTGCCCCTTCTGGAACGTGAATATGCACGTTATACTTGTCAAAAACATCTTGTTCTATTCCTATCCATTGACTATGTGATTTCAAATATTCCAATGCAATAATAGCCGACTCTTTCATCACTTCGCCTAAATTTCCAGTAAGCGTTATTTTTCCCTTACCTTTTGTAATAGAAGATTCTATAAATAATATCTCACCTCCTATACTCGTCCATGCAAGTCCTGTAACAACACCTGCTACTTCATTCGTAATCGATTTAGTTTTCGGATGACCTGGGCCTAGTATTCTTGTTACTTCTTCAAAGTTCATCTTGACCTCAAAGCTTTCTTCCATAGCAATTTCCTTCGCACGATTACGAATTAACTTTGCCATCACTTTTTCTAGACCACGAACACCTGATTCGTGTGTATATTCTTCTACAACTTGTTCGAGTACTTTTTTATCTAGTGAAAATTGCCCTTTCTTTACACCGTGTGCCTCTAATTGTTTTGGAATAAGGTGTCGTTTAGCAATTTCAATTTTCTCTTCGATTGTATATCCTGAAACTTCGATGATTTCCATTCTATCTCTCAAGGGCCCTTGAACTGTTTGCAATGAATTAGCAGTAGCAATAAACATCACACGAGATAAGTCAAACTCCGTTTCTACATAATTATCATAAAAAGCGGCATTTTGCTCTGGGTCTAACACTTCTAATAATGCTGAAGATGGATCTCCGTGGTGACTTGTGCCCAATTTATCCACCTCATCAAGGACAAAAACAGGGTTCGCTGATTCCGCCTTTTTCAAACTTTGAATAACCCTTCCTGGCATAGCACCAATATACGTTTTTCGGTGACCTCTAATTTCACTTTCATCATGTACGCCACCTAAAGACATACGGACATACTTACGCCCTAATGCTTTAGCAATGGATTTCCCTAAAGATGTTTTTCCTACTCCTGGAGGTCCATACAAACATAATATCGGCGATTTCATGTCTCCTTTCAACTTCAACACAGCCAAGTATTCCAGAACTCTACGTTTGACATCCTGCATACCATAGTGATCTTTGTCAAGCACAGCTTTAGCATGTTTAATGTCAAGGTTGTCAATCGTGTATTCATTCCAAGGTAAATCTAACAACACATCCAGATAATTCAGTTGTACCGAATAGTCCATTCCTTGTGGATTTAACCGTTGAAATTTCAATAATTCTTTTTCAAACAAAGCAGCTTCTTTTGTAGACCAGTTTTTCTTAGCCGCCTTCTTTGTTAATCGCTCCACTTCTATTTCACTAGGATTGTCTCCTAGTTCATCTTGAATCGTTTTTATCTGTTGATTTAAATAATAATCACGTTGTTGTTTATCTAAATCTTTTCGTACTTTGTTATGAATCTCATTTTTCAAATCCAACACATGTATTTGTTCATTGAGATGTTCCAAGATAGCATACGCTTTGATTAAAGGGTCTTGAATTTCAAGAATTTCTTGTTTTTTAGATACCACAGCATCCATGTGAGAAGCGATGAAATTTACTAAATGCGTCGGTGTGTCAATATTTCCAATCGCAAAAGAAGCTTCAGAAGGAATAGAAGGATTTTCTTGAATAATATACAATGCTTTTTCTTTTATCGTTTTATAAAGCATGTCTAATTCATCCGAAAGTGGTGTCTGTTTTTTCTCCGTAAAGTAGCTCACATCGGATCGAAGATAAGGCTCTGTTTGTATGGGCTTCGTAATTTTAAACTTCTTTCTTCCTTGTAAGATAACAGTAGTGGAATTATCAGGCATCTTAATGACTTTCATAATACGTGCAACCGTTCCGACTTTGTGTAATTGATCAAAATTAGGGTCTTCAGATTCAGGGTCCAATTGAGAGACCACACCTACCAACTTATCTTTCTTATTTTGTTCATTAATTACCTTTAATGATTTATCTCGTCCCACTGTAATAGGAATGACAACGCCAGGAAATAAGACGTTATTCTTCAAGGTCAAAATTGGAAGGTCTTTAGGTAGTTTTCCTTTATCTTCCTTTTCGTCCTCTTCAGACGTAAAAATTGGAATTATTTCAGCATCACCATTTGCCATCGCTTCCGTTAAACTATCGAATATATCTTCTTGCTTCTTTTTTGCCATTTTATTTCCTTTATTTTTTCAGTCAATGTGTCAGTTGGATAAATGTTATTTCACCTTGACAGGTTTAACTGTTATTCAAAAATTGTATTCGACTATTTTCAATATCTATGCCAACCAAAAACAGCGACGTTTTGTCAGACACTTCTAAAATAGCTTGAATTAACAGTAATGTATAAAGTTAGGAATAAAACAAAGATAAACGATATACACTTAATTTTTAATGCTTTTTATATATTCTAGCAATAAGTTGACATAAAAAATCCCCATTGATAAACTCAACGGGGATTTTAACATTAACGTTTTTCAAGCTTTTGCAAGACTAACGCAAATTATTTAAGCATTATTCGCTGTACTTTTTCGAATCCATTATCGGTCGTTAGTTTCAACAAATACATTCCTCTTGCGAAAGATTGTGTATTTAAAGTATAATTCACTTGATTAGCTACCTTAAATGGAGCCATCAACAACTTTCCATCGATAGAAACTACTTGTACAGTAACATCTGTATTCACTTTAATAGTTAATTCATTCTCTGCAGGAATTGGGAATAATTCAACCTGAATCATATCTGCATTTTTAACTGATAGACAAGAGTCAACAGCAATTGTATTTGTTTTAGAAGTAGTACAAGCACCTACAGTTACTGTATAAACGACAGCTTGGCTTCCTACTCCTGCTGCAGATGGATTAAATGTAGTCCCTACAACACCAGGCCCTGTAAAAGCTCCTCCTGAAGGAGTTGCTGTTAATGAAGTAGGTGCGTCGTTATCACACATTGTAGAAGGAGTTGTAAATGTTACAGAAGGTAAAGCATCTACTTGAATCACTGTCGTATCTGAAGCTGTACAACCATTCTCAGTTACCTCATATTTAACTGTATGCATACCATTTCCTGCAGTTCCTGGATTAAAGAAACCATTTGCTACATCATTTCCTGAGAAAGTACCGCCTGCAGTTGTTGCAGATAGCATCACTAAATTATCGTTTTCACAAAGTGAAGAAACAGGTGTAATAGTTGCGTCTGGTAAAGTTTTAATTTCAATAGTATAAGTTTTAGAATCTCCTAAGCAACCTCCTGAGGCACTTACTGTGTTGGTAACTGTATAGGTACCAACGCTAGAAGCGGCAATATTAACCTCACCTGTTGTTCCATCAATACTTAATCCTGAAGGAGTTGCTGAGAAAGTTCCAGCTGAAGCTAATGCACTCAATGTCACTTGACAAGTAGATATATCATTTGAACAGAAAGAACTAACTGCATAGCTAAAAGTAGCATCTAAAGAATTCACTACATTAACAATCGTTGTTTTAGTATCTGAACATGTCCCATTTAATACAACATATTGAACGATATAACTACCAATAGCTGAACTAGTAAAATCAATCATTCCTGTACCTGTGTTAATGGAAAGACCTGTTGAAGGTGTAACACTAAATGTCCCTCCTGATGAAGTAATCGATGGGGTAACAGCTGGAGAAGACTGACAGAAATTAGATCCTGAGTATGCGAATGTAGCGTCTGGAGAAGCTACAATAGAAACGCTAAATGATTTTGAATCACCAGGACATCCACCAGTTGCACTAACTGTATTGGTAACTGTATAAGAACCAACACTAGAAGTTGATGTTGTAATTTGACCTGTTGTTGTATTAATACTTAATCCAGCAGGAGATGCAGAGAAAGTACCCGCAACAGATCCTGAATTCAATGTTACTTGAGTGTTAGATGAACCATTCGAACAGAAAGAGTTACTTCCATAGCTAAAAGAAGCGTCAATAGAGGAAACAACATTAATAGTAGCTGTTTTAGTATCAGTACATGTTCCATTGTTTACATCATATTGGATCACATAACTTCCAACCGCTGAGCTTGCAAAATTAATTAATCCTGTGGTTGAATTAAAAGTTAAACCTGTTGAAGGCGTTACACTAAAAACACCACCCGTAGTTGTGATAGATGGAGTTGCTGCTGGAGAAGATTGACAAAAATTACTTCCTGAGTATGTAAATGTAGCATCTGGAGAAGCTACAATTGTGATTGCAAACGATTTTGAATCACCAGCACAAGCTCCTGCCGCACTTACAGTATTGGTTACCGTGTAATTACCAACACTTGAAATTGCTAAGTTAATTTCACCTGTTGAAGCGTTAATACTTAATCCCGCAGGTGTTGCTGAGAACGTTCCAGCCGTAGCTCCTGAATTCAAAGTAATTTGTGGATTCGTTGCATTCGAACAAACTGAGTTACTAGCATAACTAAAAGCAGCATTTAAAGCAGTTGAAACATTAATTGTAGCCGTTTTAGAATCTGAACATGCACCATTTGTCATAACATATTTTACCAAATAACTACCAGGAGTTGAAGCTGCAAAATTAATTTTACCTGTAGAGGCATTAATAGAAAGCCCCGTTGAAGGTGTTACACTAAATGTTCCTCCAGCAGTTGTAATTGTTGGAGTAGCAGCTGTAGAAGATTGGCAAAAATTAGTTCCAGAATAAGAAAAAGTAGCTGAAACTGGTGCGTTAACGGTTACTGAAGCAGTATTATTAGCATAACATGATGTTCCAAAACCACTTTCATATTCCATAAAAGCATCGTAAGTACCTGGAGTTGTGTAGGCATGCGTAACATTGTTTCCAAATAAGACAATACTTTGGTCAACAAGGCCTAATGGAGCACTTGTATACGGTGTTGCTCCCGCATTAAAATTAAAATAATCCAGGAATGTCCGCCAATTCAAGAATCGATTTTCAATACCATTAGGAGTAACTGTTCCAGTAAATGTAACAGTACTACCTTGACAAACAGGATTTGGTGTAGCTGCGAGTGTCATATCATTAGTATAAGAAATAATAGGATGAAGTATCAAATCAAAGTCATAGTTAACAGGTGTGGGTTGAGCAAGATATAAATCGTTAACAGTCAGCATTTGATAACCTTGAGCTCCATAAAAGGATAACTGTTCATCATACGTTGAACTAAATACAGGATCAGAAACAACAATTTTAAATGATTTATTAGGCGTCTTAAGCGTTACAGCAACTGCGAAGTCTGAACTTACTGAAATAGGAGAAATAAAATTGACATATTTAACCGTAGTTAAAGTATCTGGAATTGTATAAATTATAGAGCCAATTTTTGTTGTAGGAATACCACCACTTAGTGTATAAATAGATATCTCTGCATTAACAGTATTAAAAAAATCAATTCCTAGTTTAGAAATAAACAATTCAACACCCGAAATCTGCATAGAAACATTTCCCGTTTTGAATACTTGAGCCATAACTGTCTCATTTAAACCATTAGGAACATCATCGTCTATTGTATATAGATACAATTCTTGTGGATCAATTTGACTTTGTTTCTGATATGGATAAGACAATGTGTCTTCGCAATATCCTCCTGCTTTTGATATAAATTGATTAGAAATCAAACTCTTAGTCAAACCTTTACTCGTGACCAGCTGATTCTGAACCCCTTGGGCTTTTGTGAAATTCTTTTGTAATTTCACAGGATTCCCTTGAAAGGGACTTCCTATCTGTGCATTCACTCCCGATATAAAAAGTAGGAGGAATAAAAATGATGAAAATGTTTTCATAGTTGTAGTTTAAAAATAATGAATAACAAAGTTAACCCATATTTTAATAAAGAACTCATACTCTTAAAGTTTTCTTTAACAAATATGCTTTTTATTTCCTAACATTTCTGTTAGAGCTCGATTTTAGGTAAATATCCAAAAGCGATAAAATAAACAATTGTATTTTATTAGTATATTTGTTACCTGCAAATTAATTTAAAATTAAAAAAAACTCATTATGAAAGCATACGTTTTTCCGGGTCAAGGAGCACAATTTTCGGGAATGGGAAAAGATTTATATAATTCATCTCCAATAGCGAAAGAATTATTTAAGAAAGCGAACGAAATTTTAGGCTTCGACATTACTAAAATAATGTTTGAGGGAACAGAGGACGAACTTAAACAAACCAAAGTAACACAACCGGCTATTTTTTTACACTCAACTATCTTGGCTGCATGTTTAGGAGAAAGTTTTCAGCCTGAAATGGTTGCAGGTCATTCACTAGGGGAATTTTCTGCATTAGTTGCTAATAAAACATTGACCTTTGAAGATGGTTTAAAATTGGTATCTCAACGTGCTATAGCAATGCAAAAGGCATGTGAAGCAGTACCTTCTACTATGGCAGCAGTTTTAGGTCTAGAGGATGAAATAATTGAAAATACTTGTGCAGAATATCCTGGAATTGTGGTAGCGGCTAATTACAATTGCCCTGGACAGTTGGTTATTTCAGGAGAAGTAGAAGCTATTGAGAGAGTTTGTGACAAATTAACGAGTCTTGGAGCAAAGAGAGCTTTGATTTTACCTGTTGGTGGAGCATTCCACTCTCCTTTGATGGAACCTGCTAAGAAAGAATTGGAATTAGCAATTGAAGCAACAACTTTCAATCAGCCTATTTGTCCTATTTACCAAAATGTGGATGCATTACCTACATCAAATCCTGATGAAATTAAGAAAAACTTAATCAATCAATTGACAAGTGCTGTTAGATGGACACAAACTATGCAGAACATGATTAAGGACGGTTGTACTGAAGTCATCGAAGTAGGTCCAGGAAAAGTACTACAAGGATTGTTTAAGAAAATGGACCGTGCTTTACCTACAAGTTCAGCAGGAATTGAAGACTAAAATAAACTTATAAATAGAAAAAAATCCCGATAAACTCGGGATTTTTTATTTTATATTAAAAACACGTTTAGTTACGCTTTAATTCATCTTGAATCACAATCTCAGTGATTTCCACAATCTCCTTTTTGGCATAACGGCCAATAATCTGAGCAATATCCTCTGGTTTTTCCCATTGGCTGTAATCTCCATTAGGCATAGCTTCGCGATTTTGAGGTGTATCAATAGTGCTAGGAACGATAACGTATGCTTTTATATTTTTGCCCTTCATCTCTGTATTGATGATATGGGCTAATTGTGTTAACTGTGACTTTGCCAAGCTATAAGCAGTGATACCCTTTCCTCTTCTGGTATCCATTCCAGGCATAGAACTAATGAAAAACAGTTTACCCTCCCCTTGCTTTTTCATTTGACTTAAAATAGGTCGAGCCAAATTATAAGCAGTTACAAAATTAAGGTTGTACTGATGCTTAATCTCCTTGATAGAAGTATTTTCAATCGTTCCCATAGAGAACCCACCAACGGTCAGAACGGCTACATCAATAGTAGTGTTTTTCGTTATCACTTTTTCTACAATATCTTTAGATGCATCTTCATTTAGCAAATCAACTTCCCATTCGCAGTATTCATCTTCTACTCTTCCTGAAAGATGATGCACTAAACCATTTACATTCCATTCGTTTGTAAGAAAATGTTGCACAATAGCCTTTCCTAGATTTCCATTCGCACCACTTACTATAGCAATTCTGTTATTCATAGTATACGATCATTTATAAACTTCAAAAGTAAATAATCTTATAAGTATTACAAGACAGGTTCAAGTTGAGGTATCTGAATTAGATTAATTTCCATCTTACAGTCCGCTAATTGTGTTTTTACTTTTTCCTGAATGGCTTTAAAAAATGATGTGTCAGAGAATAAGTTTTCGTAATAGTGAATACCTTCTAGAAGGTTCAGTTTAAAAGATTCCCATTTCTTTATTTGAGCATTTGCAATCGTATCTGAAAACTCTATTATCTCGTCTTTCAGGAAGTCAACATACATATTCAATTCCTTAATAAACATATTTGGGCGATTGCTATCGGAAAGAATATTTGCATTTCCATAAATATGTCTCACCATTTCATATAGCGAAACTTCTTTATCGAAGTAAGCCATATTTGGACCTGGGCAGACTACTACACCTTGCTTCTCTCCCTTTAATGGAATTCCATTTTCGATCAAAGTTGAATTTGAAAGTCCCACACAAAGACATGCTTTTTCGGTAATTTTATTTTTCTTTTTATCGTATTCTTCCTGACTCATTGTCTCTTTTTCTTCAAACAAGTCTGCTAGTTTAATGTCTTGATACACTTTAGAAGCTGTGCATGTTCCCTTTGGTGTAAACTCTTTACTCAAGGCTAAAAATTTCTTAGGGCAAGAACTTCCAGTTCTATTTTCAGAGATCCGTTTCTTTTGTAATAGCTCGTTAGAAGTTCCTTTTAACGAATTAAATTTCACTCCTAGTGGAGAAATATCACTGAGATACAAATCCTCTTCTTTTGCTTTTGCAAGTAATTCTCTTGTTTCTATATCTACCGAAGTAGCTTCTGGAACCAACAAAAAAGGAGAACCCCAACCAACAGCATCCGCATTATAATTTTCCAATAAAAACTGATGTTCTTCACCATCACCGACACCTCCTTGAACAGTCACCTTCAAATCAAGATACTCAGTAGGAACAACAATTCCTTTCTGAGTCAAAGCCTTACTCATCAACTCATGAATTGTTTGTATTAACTCATTTTTCTTTTGCTTAAACTCCTCCATAATAGGGCCTAAAAGCATTCCGTTTGTAGCGAAAGCGTGACCTCCACAATTCAATCCTGATTCGATTCTATATTCAGAAACCCAAATTCCCTTTTTAGCCAAAAAGCTTCCTTGAATTAACGCCGAACGATAATCACTTACTTTTAAAGTAATTTTCTTTCTTAAGATTCCGTTTTCATCTGGAAAAAAGTCATTAAACGACTCAATATAGCTGTATAATCTTGGATTCATTCCCGCAGAGAGTACTAAAGAAGAGGCTAATTTACTATTTGCAAAACCTCTTAAAGAAGCGTGTGCATCGTTAAATATTACTGGTAGTTGTTCGTCCTTGATGAAATTATCCTTATCTAATTTAGTCATGATATTTACATCAATATCTCCATGCGAAAGATGCTGATCAAGAAAGTCTTTTACAGTTTCTGTAACATTTTCTTTTTGCTCTGTAAGATAAAGTAATAAACTCTTTTTAAACTCAGATCTATTTGGAAGCATCTGGATATAATGATCTAATGATTTTCTGCTTTTAGAAAGTTCTTGCTTAAATAATTCAAACTTTTGATTAACAATTTCTTGAACGGTATCCAAGTAGGCCGTGATTCTTTTGGCACGGTAATCCTCTACTTTAAGAGAAATACTTTCGTAAAATAAATTATACTTTTCAGTGTAAAATTTATTCATCTTCTCGATCACATCATCGTCAATAATAGAAATCACAGATGAGATTCCGTATTGTGCTACTCTTATAGGGCTGTCTATCGTGTATGATAGTCCCATAACCGGAATGTGAAAATTGTGTATAGCCTTATTTGTTGCCATATTATATCCTTAAGAAATGATTAAATTCTTTTTTTAATTTTAGATAATATTATCTTAGATAAAAAAGTAAAGCTAGTAATAATCTTTATGCGGATTCATATAAATTCTAAAGTTTAACGAAAGATAAAAGAAAGATTTATCATATGTTTTGAGTAAAAACCTCATTATACGATTAAATAAAAATAAGAAAAAGAGCACACCACTACAATGCAGGACATAATATATTTTAAAAATAATTTACATGAGTTTGATATAATGTGGTAATTTAATTCAGCAACAAATCACAGCAATTTAACACTTTGAGTAGAAAAAAAAGTATCAAAGTATATGTAAGTTAAATCATTTTCAAAAAAGATTACATCGAATAAAAAAACCACCTTAAAAGGTGGTTTTTATAAATATATTTACGTTTAATAAATAGAACTATTTATTTATTTATTTTTTTCAATCAGTTCGTTTGCCATTCTAACGTAATCAGCGCTCTTAGCATCTTCTGCAATCTTGATTGTCTTTTCAGCGCTTGCTTTACCTGCTACTTTGTCCCCTAATGCATATTCAATACGTGCTTTTAGCATCGTCATCCAAAATGCCTTTGGGCTCTTTTCAATTGCTTTATCAACCCATGTCAAAGCTTTATTTAAATCCTTTCCATTTTCATAATAATATGAAGCTGCTTTAAAGTAATCGGGTGATTTTGAATTCATAGATTCGTCAATACTCTTAAGAATACGCGTATCAATATCAGTTGTCAATTTCACCTTAATAGCTGTGTTTTCCCATACAAAGATTAAATCAGCTGAAGAAGGTAAAACATTATCGAATAAAATCGTAAAAGATTCTAGTCGAGTCGGCATTTTATTAGCATCCACTGTAACGCGCAACACTTCGTTTTTTTCGTTATAGTCAGCCACATTTCCCCCTAGTGTCAAGTCAGAGTATAGCATCACATCGCAAGAACCGTTGTGAGGAATTGTATAAATACCGTATGTTCCAGGCTTTACTTCTTTTCCTTCAAACATAACAGCATCTGTAAACGTAATTTTAGTTGTTGAATTAGCACCAGTTCTCCATACTTTATCAAAAGGAACAACTTCTCCAAAAATGGTACGGTCTTTTGCCACTGGGCGAGAATATTCAACCGTTACCTCACCTAATCCAAATTTTTGTGACAATGTCTGTAAAGGACTCGGAGCTGGTGTTGTAATTTGTTGAGCGGAAGTGCTGAAAGAAAGTGCCCCTAAAGAGAGCATTAAAATAACATTTCGCATGTTTAAGATTTTCATATACTATGATTTTTAAAAAATTTACCTAAAGATACATATTTTATGCTATTGTCCAAAAAATCTAACCAATAATTAGATTAAATGATAAAAAAATAGAGGGTTGACTTATTACTACTAAAATAAATTATTAAATTTACGCCGATATTATCAATATGTTTTTAAAAAATTAGTAAAATAATAGCACATGAAGTTCAATTATTTTAACGCTTTAACTATTAAATTAAAAACATATTAAGTAACGTAACTTATTTAACTGAATGATGAAAATGAAATTACTCTATTTTACCTTTTTATTCGTGGGGTTCTCCCTTTTTAATGGTCCAATATATGGACAATCTATTCCTGTCAAACTTTCACCCTTTATAGGAAATGTGGATGAATCATGTGGGACAGATGCTTTGCATAAAAGTAAAATGCAATCAGACCCTCTTTATCTGAGTAAAATGACGACTTATGAAAACCATGTAAAAAGTTTATCACAATCGTTTCAACCAAAAAGTGGAACCGTATACAAAGTGCCTATTGTTGTACATGTAATGTCCACTGGGAATTCGTTAACAGATATTACTGAAGATCAAATAAAGGCATCGATTCAAGCACTTAATGAAGCGTATCGAAAAGTACCAGGAACAAAAGGTGATGGAAGTGGTGTTGATATGGAAATTGAGTTCGCATTAGCCGTAAGAGATCCAAATGGAAATTGTACCAATGGAATTAATTGGATAGACATGACGGGGAATGCAACTTATATGGCAAATGGTGTTAAAAGAAATGCTACTGGCTCAGGAATCTCTGATGCATCTCTCAAGCAAGAAATTGTTTGGGATACAGAAAAATATTACAATATTTGGGTAATTTCAGAAATCGACGACAACAATGGAGGAGCTGGGGTTCAAGGATATGCTTATCTTGCTGGAGCACATGGGCAAATTTACGATGGAACTGTCATACTTTCAAATAGTTTTAAGAACCCAAATGCCACATCTCTTACACATGAGTTAGGGCACGCAATGAACTTATACCATACTTTTGAAGGGGATGAGGATGGAACTACTTGTCCTCCAAACGCATCTTGTTCAGCAGATGGAGATTTAGTATGCGACACACCACCACACATAAGGTCTAGTGGAGGTTCGTGTGGTTACACATCTAACACATGCGATGGTGGTTCATCATCATCTCTACACATCCATAACTACTTGGATTATTCTTCAAGTTCTTGTCAGAATATGTTTACTGCGGGCCAAAAAACAAGAGTAATTTTAGCCTTAACTACAACACGCTCTTCGTTCTTAGAGTCAAATGGCAATATGTCACTTGTACCTATTACTCCAGCTAATGTTGATTTCACTGCAACAAAGTCAATCGTTTGTTCTGGGGAAACTATTCAATTTACAGACCATTCTGCTTGTAGCCCTAACACTTTTCTTACCAATTCAGGATGGACAGGTACTACCTTTAGCTGGTCAGCTACAAATGGAACTGTAACATATACATCTTCAGATCAAAATCCCACACTTACTTTTGCATCTCCAGGCACTTACAATGTAACGTTGACTATTGTTAATCCAAGTGGAACATCATCTTTAACAAAACAAGGTTTTGTTATTGTTAGTAGTCCAGCAATAGCTGCTTGTACTCCTGCTGGTTCGACCAATATTGGAAACTTTGCCTATACAGTTAACAATGTGACTTTCAATAACATAAACAACTCTACGTCAGTTGTCACAAATGGTGGTTATTCTGATTTTACATGTTCTAGCGGTACTGTTGTAGCTGCAGGCGAAACTTATCCCCTTTCAATTACATTACGAGCAAACTCAGCTAATGCTGAACAAGTTGAAGTCTATATTGATTACAATAACGATGGTGATTTTGACGATCCTGGCGAGTTTATTTTCTCAGGAACATGTCCAAACGGCACAACTCAAACACTTACAACAAACGTTTTAATTCCTACAACAGCAGTCAAAAACACAATACTCCGTATGCGAGTAATTGGGGAAGCAGGAACAATAATA
This sequence comes from Taishania pollutisoli, assembly GCA_040394775.1. Classification (GTDB taxonomy): domain Bacteria; phylum Bacteroidota; class Bacteroidia; order Flavobacteriales_D; family Crocinitomicaceae; genus 40-80. Next base: position 5,901 of record JBEBRN010000050.1, on the reverse strand, counting down.
CCATCAGAAAGAGACTGTTCCACTAAGTATTTTGCAGGAGACGTAGAAGATTATGGTGTTTATATTTCAAGTAAAGTTGCATCAGTTAGCATCGCAGCTATTCCAGGAACAACAATTACATATGGTACAACTACAACTTTCAACTCGACGCCTACCAATGGTGGTGCTTCACCTACTTATAAGTGGTTCCTAAATGATGAATTGATTGTTGGAGAGACTGGATCGTCTTATTCCAACCCTTCACTTTTAGATGGAGACAGAGTATATAATGTTATGACATCCAACTTAGCTGGCGTGATCAATTCACCATGTACTTCAAATGTTATCACCATGACAGTTACTGGTCCTCCATTGTCAGATTTCACATCAACTAACACAATGGGCTGCTCAGGCGCAACCATCTCATTTACAGATCAATCATTATTAGCTCCAACATCATGGAGTTGGACTTTTCAAGGAGGAACACCTGCAACGTCAACAGCTAAAAACCCAGTGATTACATACAATACACCTGGAGTATATAAAGTTACTCTAGTTGCTAGTAATGGTAGTGGAACGGGTACTACAAAATTGAAAACTGACTATATCACTATCTCTCCAAGTCCTGCGAATATTTGTTCTTCTATAACAAGAAGTAACTCGCCGGCTGCTGGCATTGGTATTACCAATGTCACTTTGAATACAATACAAAAAAGCACACTATATGATGACGCTGTATTTCAAGACTTTTCATGCTCAGATAATACTGTATTAGAAGAAAACAATACGTATACCATTTCTGTTACTACAGGAAGTTCAAACGACCAATGGCTTCGTGTATATATTGATTATAACGATGATAACATTTTTTCAGGAGCGAATGAACTCGTTTTTTTTCCAGCTCCAGATAGAGGAACTAGAACGGGAAGCTTCACTGTTCCTAGTGGTGCAGTAAAAGGAAAACTATTGAGAATGCGCGTCATATCTGACTTCATGAACACATCGCCTGGTCCATGCGTAAATCCACAATATGGACAAGCAGAAGATTTTGGTATATTTATTCAAGAACCACCATGTGTTTCAGCTGCTATTTCCTCAAATCCATCTGCCAGTTCAGTATGTGTAGCAGCAAATACTTCATTTTCTGTTTCTGTGACTGGTTCAACCCCTAGTTATCAATGGCAAGTGAGCACAAATGGAGGAAGTAGTTGGTCAAACATATCTAATACAGGTGTATATTCTAATGTAACCACAAGCACACTTACACTTACAAATGTTACGTCTGGTATGAATGCTTATCAATATAGATGTAATGTAACGAACAGTTGTGGGGATATTTATTCAAATGGTGCTTTGTTAACGGTAAAAACTGTTCCAACACCTACTATTTCTGCAAGTGGCCCATTAACGTTCTGTTCTGGAGGAAGTGTTACTCTAACTTCATCAGCGGCAACAGGAAACACTTGGTCAACAGGAGCGACTACAAAATCAATTATAGTGTCATCAACTGGAAATTATTCTGTTACTGTTACAAATACAGGATGCTCAGCTACGTCTGCAACTTCTGCAGTAACTGTCAATCCAACACCTGCAATTAGCGCAGGAACACTGACAGATCCAACGGTTTGTGGCACAACTAACGGAAGTATCAAAATTACTGGCACTGGTTCTGGAACAATCAATTGGACAGGAGCCGCAACAGGTAGTGCAACGGGAATTACATTGCCTTACACCATTTCAAGTTTGGGTGCGGGTACGTATTCTATAACATTAACTTCTGCAAGCGGATGTGTTTCTAACACAATATCTCCACAGTTAAATAATCCTGCAGCGATAACACCTACTATTTCTGCAAGCGGCGCATTAACGTTTTGTTCTGGTGGTAGTGTTACTTTAACTTCTTCAGCGGCAACAGGAAATACTTGGTCAACAGGAGCAACTACAAAATCAATTACAGTTTCTTCAACTGGGAACTATACAGTTTCAATCGGAAGTGGAGTTTGTAAAACAACTTCTACTACAACGGCTGTAACTGTCAATCCAACACCAGCGATTAGTGCAGGAACCTTGACAGACCCAACGGTTTGTGGCACAACTAACGGAAGTATCAAAATTACTGGCTCTGGCTCTGGAACAATCAATTGGACAGGAACTGCAACGGGTAGTGCAACGGGAATTACATTGCCTTACACCATTTCAAGTTTGGGTGCGGGCAATTATTCAATCACTTTAACTAGTTCGAATGCATGTGTTTCAAACGTAGTTACAACACAACTAAATGATCCAGCTACAACAACGCCAACTATTTCCGCGAGCGGTCCATTAACATTCTGTTCTGGAGGAAGTGTTACTTTAACTTCATCAGCAGCAACAGGAAACACGTGGTCAACAGGAGCAACTACAAAATCAATTACAGTTTCTTCAACTGGAAATTATACAGTTTCAATCGGAAGTGGAGTTTGTAAAGCAACTTCTACAACAACTGCTGTAACTGTCAACCCAACACCTGCAATTAGCGCAGGAACACTGACAGACCCAACAGTTTGTGGTGCAACTAACGGAAGTATCAAAATTACTGGCACTGGTTCTGGAACAATCAATTGGACAGGAGCCGCAACAGGTAGTGCAACGGGAATTACATTGCCTTACACCATTTCAAGTTTGGGTGCGGGTACGTATTCGGTAACATTAACTTCTGCAAGCGGATGTATTTCTAACACAATCACTCCACAGTTAAATAATCCTGCAGCGGTAACACCTACTATTTCTGCAAGTGGCCCATTAACGTTCTGTTCTGGTGGAAGTGTTACTTTAACTTCTTCAGCGGCAACAGGAAACACGTGGTCAACAGGAGCAACTACACAATCAATTACTGTTTCTTCTACTGGAAATTATACAGTTTCAATCGGAAGTGGAGTTTGTAAAGCTACTTCTACTACAACTACTGTAACTGTCAACCCAACACCTGCAATTAGCGCAGGAACACTGACAGACCCAACAGTTTGTGGTGCAACTAACGGAAGTATCAAAATTACGGGCTCTGGTTCTGGAACAATCAATTGGACAGGAGCTGCAACGGGTAGTGCAACGGGAATTACATTGCCTTACACCATTTCAAGTTTGGGTGCGGGCAATTATTCAATCACTTTAACTAGTTCGAATGCATGTGTTTCAAACGTAGTTACAACACAACTAAATGATCCAGCTACAACAACGCCAACTATTTCCGCGAGCGGTCCATTAACATTCTGTTCTGGAGGAAGTGTTACTTTAACTTCATCAGCAGCAACAGGAAACACGTGGTCAACAGGAGCAACTACAAAATCAATTACTGTTTCTTCTACTGATGATTATAGCGTAACGACAAATAACGGTGGTTGCTCTGCAACTTCTGCAGCAACTCATGTAGAGGTAAATCCAACTCCTACAATTAGTGCAGGAACCTTGACAGATCCAACGGTTTGTGGCACAACTAACGGAAGTATCAAAATTACTGGCGCTGGTTCTGGAACAATCAATTGGACAGGAACTGCAACGGGTAGTGCAACGGGAATTACATTGCCTTACACCATTTCAAGTTTGGGTGCGGGTACGTATTCGGTAACATTAACTTCTGCAAGCGGATGTGTTTCTAACACGATATCACCACAGTTAAATAATCCTGTAGTAGTAACACCTACTATTTCTGCGAGTGGTCCTTTAACGTTCTGTTCTGGTGGAAGTATTACTTTGACTTCATCAGCAGCAACAGGAAACACTTGGTCAACAGGAGCGACTACAGAATCAATTACAGTTTCTTCAACTGGAAATTATACAGTTTCAATCGGAAGTGGAGTTTGTAAAGCAACTTCTACAACAACTGCTGTAACTGTCAACCCAACACCTGCAATTAGCGCAGGAACACTGACAGACCCAACAGTTTGTGGTGCAACTAACGGAAGTATCAAAATTACTGGCACTGGTTCTGGAACAATCAATTGGACAGGAGCCGCAACAGGTAGTGCAACGGGAATTACATTGCCTTACACCATTTCAAGTTTGGGTGCGGGCAATTATTCAATCACTTTAACTAGTTCGAATGCATGTGTTTCAAACGTAGTTACAACACAACTAAATGATCCAGCTACAACAACGCCAACTATTTCCGCGAGCGGTCCATTAACATTCTGTTCTGGAGGAAGTGTTACTTTAACTTCATCAGCAGCAACAGGAAACACGTGGTCAACAGGAGCAACTACAAAATCAATTACTGTTTCTTCAACTGATGATTATAGCGTAACGACAAATAACGGTGGTTGCTCTGCAACTTCTGTAGCAACTCATGTGGAGGTAAATCCAACTCCTACAATTAGTGTTGGAACATTGGCACCACCAACAGTTTGTGGTACAACTAACGGAAGCATCCAAGTTACTGGATCTGGCTCTGGAACAATCAATTGGACAGGAACTGCAACGGGTAGTGCAACGGGAATTACATTGCCTTACACCATTTCAAGTCTTGGAGCGGGTGCGTATTCGATAACATTAACTTCTGCAAGCGGATGTGTTTCTAACACGATATCACCACAGTTGAACAATCCTACAATAGCTACACCAACTATCTCTGCCAATGGCCCACTTACACTTTGTTCTGGAGAAGAAGTTATCTTAACCTCTTCTTCAGCTTCAGGAAACACTTGGTCAACAGGAGCGACTACAGAATCAATTACAGTTTCTTCAACGGGTAGTTACACTGTCACAGTAGGAAATGGTAGTTGTTCGTCTATATCATTAGCAACTCAAGTTACTTCAGTTTCAACACCTACAATTAATACAGGTGGATTAACGAATCCAAGTGAATGTGGTGCAGACGACGCAAGTATAGAAATCACAGGCGTTGGAGCAGGAACCTTAAATTGGTCAGGAACAACTACAGGAAGCTCTTCTGTAGCATCATTGCCATTTACTATCCAAAATCTGAAAGGAGGTGTATTCACAATTACCTTAACAAGCTTGGAAGGATGTATTTCTGATGTAGTATCAGCACAGTTAGATAATCCTGCAGCGACAACACCGACGATTTCGGCCAATGGCCCTCTTACTTTTTGTATGGGTGAGAATGTTATTTTGACCTCTTCTTCTATCACAGGAAATACATGGTCAACAGGAGAGACGACACAATCAATCACAGCTACAACAACAGACAACTATACCGTAACAGTTGATGGCGTTGGATGTTCTGCAACTTCATTAGTGACAGCGGTAATAGTGAATGACTTACCAACTATTTCACTCGAAGACTTCCCTGAAGTTTGTGATTATAATCCAGCAGTAACATTGAGTCAAGGTTTGCCAGCTGGTGGTATTTATTCAGGTACAAACGTTGTGTCAGGAGTATTTGATCCTTCAATAGGAGCTGGAACTTATCCAATTACTTACACTGTAACAGAAAACGGATGTTCCAACTCAGCAACAAATACAATCACTGTTTCAGCATGTGTTGGTATTCATGAAGAAGAAGAGGACGTACTATCCGTTTATCCGAATCCATCGTCTCATAGCGTCACTATTGAAGGAAATAATCTTACCAATTATGAAACAATACAGTTAAATGACATTACTGGTAAATTAATTGAAGAATGGAAAGTCACAGGAACGAAAATGATTATCAACGTTTCACGCTTTGCAGCTGGAAGTTATACTATTAATTTCAAAAATTCAACTAGTCATTCAGTTAAGAAAATACAAATATTATAAAAGAATAAATAACTGTAAAAACCGTTTTTGGAGCAATCTAAAAACGGTTTTTTTATTTGTAATGGAAACAGAGCGAAAGTTTTATCTACTAATATACTTGCCATTTTAATCCGTTATCTATCTTTGTACTATATGGATAATCGTTTCGGTAAGGAATATAAACTATGTCATAAGAAAGTAATTGAC
>JBEBRN010000049.1:0-22499 GCA_040394775.1 Taishania pollutisoli | reverse complement strand
ATTTTAGGATTGCAATAATGATATAGCTCTAGCACCGCAAAATAATTTTAACCCAGTTAAGAAAAGATGGAATAAATATTATTAAAAAATCGTATCTTTGCGGATTAAAAATGACACGATTCTTCATATTAAAATAATTATAAATTATGAGTAAAATTGATACAACAGATTGTTTGATTATTGGTTCAGGTCCTGCTGGTTATACAGCTGCTATATATGCTGCTCGAGCAGATATGAAACCAATACTATACCAAGGAATTCAACCTGGGGGGCAGTTGACTACAACAAATGAAGTGGAAAACTTTCCTGGATACCCTGACGGAATCACAGGACCAGAAATGATGGTGCAATTAGAGCAACAAGCAAAACGTTTTGAAACAGACGTTCGTTTTGGTATTATCGAAAAGGTAGATTTCTCTGGACCTATTCATAAGTGCTGGACAGAAAATGGAGATGAGATTCACGCTAAGACAATTATCATTTCAACAGGTGCATCAGCAAAGTATTTAGGATTAGAATCTGAACAGAAATATTTAAAAATGGGAGCGGGTGTTTCTGCCTGCGCTGTTTGTGATGGATTCTTTTACCGCGGTCAAGAAACAGTAATTGTTGGAGCAGGAGATTCTGCATGTGAAGAAGCACATTATTTATCCAAATTATGTACAAAAGTAACCATGTTAGTTCGACGTGACGAATTTAGAGCTTCTAAAATTATGGCAGACCGTGTTAAAAACACACCTAATATCGAGATTCTATTTAATACGCAAACAAAAGAAGTATTAGGTGATGAGAATGGCGTTACTGGAGCTTTGGTCACCAATATGGTTACAGGTGAAGAAAAAACAATTCCGTGTACTGGTTTCTTTGTTGCAATTGGTCATAAACCAAATACGGATATTTTTAAAGGCTGGATCGATCTTGACGATACTGGTTATATTAAATATGCTAAACCAGGAACTTCATTAACAAATGTTCCAGGTGTTTTCGTTGCTGGTGATGCCGCTGACAAACATTACCGCCAAGCTATTACCGCTGCAGGAACTGGTTGTATGGCTGCTTTAGATGCTGAACGTTATTTAGCAAGCCAAGAATAAATATTTACTCTATACTTTTAAAGTAAAAAGGTCTTTTTTATAAAAAAGACCTTTTTTTTGCTATTCATTTTAAAAAATAAGTACATTTGATTAAATCTAAAATGCATGTACAAACGTCTATTAATATCGTTTTTTTTAATTTCTGGAACTTTTATATTTGCTCAAAATAAAGAGCTTAGTTGCTCTGGAGTCAAGTCGAAAGCTGTAAAAGCAAAAACACCTACATTAACACCAGGTCAAAATACCGAAACAGCAAAATATGACGTGACGTTTTACAGGCTGAATTTAAACATGACAAACACATCCAGTTTTTTGGATGGAAGTGGAACGGTAAAAGGAAAAGCGGTAACGGCAACAGACTCTGTGTTAATAGAATTATTTAAGACCTTCACGATAGACAGTGTCCAATTAAATGGCTCAATTACCTCTTATACTAAAAATGAGTCTGTAATAAAAGTTCCTACAAATCTTAACATAGGAGATGATTTCGAAATTACCATTTATTATCATGGCTTTCCTCCAACAGGAGCTACCAACCCACTAGGTGGAGCTGGATTGTCAAGTGCTACAGTATCTAATTACAGTGCAGATGTAACATGGTCATTAAGTGAGCCTTTTTCTGCTTATGAATGGTTTCCAGTAAAACAAGACTTGAGAGATAAGGCAGATTCGTGTGCCATCAATATAACCGTTGACAATTCTTTAAAAGCAGGCTCTAACGGTACTCTTGATAGCATTGTTGATAACGGTGATGGTACTTCTACTTATCATTGGTTTCACAGACATCCAATTGATTATTATTTAATATCGGTTGCTGTATCTGATTACGTAGAATACAACGTTTATGCTTTCCCTGGAACACCTAATGAAATTTTAATTCAAAACTATATTTACGGCGACCCAACAGCTTTACAAGACTTTCAAACTGACATAGATGAGACTGCTGACTTTATCGAGTTATTTTCTGATTTATTTGGTATGTATCCATTTGCAGATGAAAAGTACGGTCACTGCATGGCTCCTATAAATGGAGGCATGGAACATCAAACTATGACGACACAAGGAGCCTTTAGCAAGATGCTAACATCACACGAGCTTGCACATCAATGGTGGGGAGATTACGTAACCTGTGCATCTTGGGCGGATGTTTGGTTGAACGAAGGGTTTGCGTCTTATTGTGAGTACTTAACTTACGAAAATCTTTATCCAGGACTCGCACCAGGAGATATGAGTGGGCGGCACGCTAACATCATGGCACAACCAGGAGGAAGTGTTTGGGTAGCAGACTCTACAAGTGATGCCGCTATTTTCAGCAGTCGATTGACCTATGATAAAGGAGCAGCTATTATTCACACTCTTCGATATATTATCAATGATGACTCCTTATTTTTCAGTGGTTTAAGAACCTATTTAGAAACATATAAGAACAAAACAGCTAGCGTTTTGAACATGAAAGAAGTTTTAGAATCTGTTACTAGTGTCAATTTAGATGACTTCTTTGATCAATGGTTATTCGGAGAAGGTTACCCTGCCTACTCGGTTAATTGGAACAAAGAGAATGATAATTTAATTTTAAATATCAAACACACTACTTCAAAAGCCGGTACTCCTTTATTTACCAATCCGATAGATTTAAAGATTTCTCGAGTTGGTTTTTCAGATACGATTATTCGCGTACCTATTTCAAGCAACGATGTATATATTTCTATTCCCAACTTTCCGAATATCAAAAAGATTGTGAGAACCGATCCAAACAATTGGATAATCGATAAAGTTGGTCCAATAAAAGAAGACACTTCATTACATCTTTTAAAGATTGAGAATCAAGTCCCTATTCACGTAAAAATCTATCCAATCCCAACAAATAATTTCTTAACAATTGAAGGAGTTGCAGATGAATCATATACTGCTGAAATAATTGATTTAAAAGGTGTTTTGAAAGATGCATTTACGTTTAACGGAAGTTATAAAATAGCAGTAGATCAATACGAAAAAGGAGCTTATTTGATACAAATTAAAAATAATAGTAATCACGCTATTTTACATCGATTCATAAAACTCTAAGACATTTAAAACTAAATTAATCTGCTCGTAATTTCTGAATTGCTATAAATGAGACTTCATCGTGCATCAAAGATTAAATGATACACTGATTTATTTAGCGTTAAATTGGTGCTAATTAAATAATTATTTTAATTTTGTACTAAAATTCTAATTAGTTAATGGCACAAATAGAGATTCGATTACCAAAAATGGGTGAGAGTGTTACCGAAGCGACAATTACAAATTGGCTTAAAAACGTTGGTGACACAATAGAAATTGATGAACCGCTTGTAGAAGTAGCGACAGACAAAGTAGATAATGAACTACCTTCAGAGGCTGGAGGTACGCTTGTGAAAATACTATTCGAAAAGGATCAAGTTGCACAAGTTGGTGATGTCATTGCTATAATTTCAACTGATGGAGAGGTTCCTGCTGAAAAGCAAAACGCTCCAGCTCCAGAAAAAAGTACTGAAAGTAATACTAGCATTTCTAATGCAGCACCTGCACCCTCAATCATTTCTGATGGAGATCGTTTCTATTCTCCATTAGTTAAGAGTATTGCTTCAAAAGAAGGAATTTCTCAACAAGAATTAGATGGTATTGAAGGAACTGGCAAAGAAGGTCGAGTAACTAAAAAAGATATTTTAGATCACATTGAAAATAGAGGTAATGTTTCAGCAGTTGAAACACCTAAGGTAGCCTCTACTCCAATCGTTGAAAATAAACCAGCGGCAGTAGCAGCAACAGGTAATGTTCCCGCATTTATTGCAAACATGAAAATTCCAGTTGCAATGCCAAACCCAGGAGACGAAATAATCGAAATGGATCGTATGCGCAAATTAATTGCGGATAATATGATTATGTCGAAACACGTTTCAGCACACGTTACTTCATTCGTAGAAGCAGATGTTACGAATATTGTCATGTGGAGAGAGAAGAACAAAAAAGCATTCAAAGCTCGTGAAGGAGAGAATTTAACCTTTACTCCAATTTTCATAGAAGCAATAGCAAAAGCAATTAAAGACTTCCCTATGATTAATATCAGCGTTAGTGGTAATCAGATCATTCAACGTAAAGATATTAATATCGGAATGGCTGCAGCCTTACCATCTGGAAACTTAATTGTTCCAGTCATTAAAAATGCGGATCGTTTAAACTTAGTTGGTTTAGCAAAAGCAGTTAATTTAATGGCTAACAATGCTAGAAATAATAAATTAAAACCTGAAGATATACAAGGAGGAACCTATACCATTTCAAATGTTGGAACATTTGGTAATGTTATGGGAACTCCAATAATCCCACAACCGCAAGTTGCTATTTTAGCAGTTGGTGCTATTCGAAAAATGCCAGCAGTTGTTGAAACTCCAAATGGTGATTTTATCGGTATTCGACACAAAATGTTCCTTAGCCATTCATATGACCATCGTGTCGTTGATGGTTCTTTAGGAGGTATGTTTGTTAAGCGTGTTGCTGATTATCTGGAGCAATTTGATATTAACCGAGAAATTTAGCCATTAATCACAAACCCACTGATATGAAAAAAATATATTCTACGTTTATTTTTATCTCATTATCCCTTATTACTTTTGCTCAAAAGCAAGGAGAAGAATTAAATTCTTATATCTCCACTGCTTCTGAGAAAGAATTAGTGAAGGAAAATACCAATCAATCAATGAGCGGTTTTTACCATAATGCGGATAAGGTTGTCAATAAATTACTTGAAATTAATAAAACAAGTGCTAACTATAACTATAGAAAAGGACACACTTATTTAATGTTAAGTAAAAACCCGAAGGAAGTAATATCCTATTTGAGTAAAGCTTTAAGCAACGTAAAGAAAAATTACGATGTTTATTCTACAAAAAATGTTGCTCCAGTTGATGTCTATTATTATCTAGGGTTATCTTATCAAAATATGGAAAAATTAGATAGTGCTGAGTACTATTTTAATTTATTTAGTGATAAGTCATCTAAAAAATCTGTTTTATATAGATATTCCAATTTAAGATTGACGCAAATTAAAAATGCACGTCAAAAAATAAATAACCCAAATAAAGAAATCGAAGTTATTAATTTAGGTCCAATTGTCAATACATCAAATCCTGAATATTCCTCCGTTACCTCTACTGATGGAAAAACAATATACTTTACATCAAGAAGAACATGGGGTGGAGATACTTCTATAGCTTTCATTAGTCCAGAAGAAGGGTTGTATCCAGAAGACATCTATATGAGTCATAAAGTAAATAACTCATGGACAAAGCCTGAAAGACTTAAATCAAACACACCACAGTATAACGAAGCGATAATTACAATTGATGCGAATCAAAAAATAATATATACGTATACTGATAGTACTGGTAGAGGTGATATCTATTATACTGATTTAAAAAACAGCAACGCACCATACGCTCAGAATATTATTGATTTCCAAGGAGTCAACAATAAGAAGTCATGGGAAACAAGTATTTACTTTACAAAAGATGGTAAGAAAATGTTCTTTTCATCAGATCGTAAAGGTGGATATGGTGGACGAGATATCTATTTCAGTAATCAAAATGATGATGGTACATGGACTGAACCTCAAAATATGGGTCCTGGTATAAATACTGCTTTTGACGAAGAATCTCCTTATTTATCTAATGATGATAAATACTTCTTCTATTCTTCTAATAATGAGCAAAGCCTTGGTGGTTTTGATATCTTTTATGCTACAAAAGCAAATAATGGTGCTTACAGTAATGGAAAGCCATTAGATTATCCTTTAAATTCAACAAGTGACGATGTATTCTATACAAGTACATCTAATAATTATAAAGGGTATTTAACATCTTCTAGAAGTGATTCTTATGGAGATAAAGATATCTACGAAATAGATTTGAACTACATCGGATTGGATAAGGTGAGATTTGCATCTGTAGCATTTACAACATTAGACGATGTACCAATGCCTGAAACAGTAAAGACACGTTTCTTGTGTGAAGAGTGTGCTGAGAAATCAAAAGATGTTTATCCTGATGACATGGGTGTAGTATTAAACTCTTTAGAGCCTTGTAAAACATATATCTTAGAGTATTTAATTGGATCTGAAGAAAAGGTGATGAAAAGAGATACAATTACAACTGATTGTAATCTTGGAAAACAAGAAATTAGAAAAGAATACACGATTGATGTTCCAAACAAGAAGATTGTTGGAGAGCCAGATGAAGATGCTGTTAAACCAGCAGAAGCAATTTCTGAATACAAAAAACCATTCGGTTACAATAAGAATACGGTAGATCAAACAAATGTTGAGTATAAAGAAATGGTTAAAACGGTAAGAACCTTATTGAAGGATGAAAAAGCTCAGGTAGTTTTTGAAATTTATTCTTCAGCTTCTACTGTTCCAACAAAGACATACGAAACTAATGAGAATCTTTCTCAACTTCGAGCAAACAATGCAATGAAAGCATTGATAAAAGAATTTGGCGATGATGATAAAACTTTCTCAAGAATCAAAATTGAAATTAAAGAAGCAGGAGTTAACGGTCCTGTTTATGAAAATGACGCTAAGGATATTGGAAAATACGCACCTTTCCAATATGTACAAATCAAAGCTTTCAAAAAGTAAAACTCGTTATTAAAAGTAAAAGAGCCGTTTCATTTGAAGCGGCTCTTTTACTTTAATTTAAAACTGTATCGACGCTTTAGTTGATTCTCTTTTCTTTTTAAATTATCTTTGTCTAAATTTTATAAAGCATGGAAATTCCCAAAATGTATGATCCGAAACTTTCGGAGGAGAAATGGTACGCACACTGGTTAGAAAAAGAATACTTTTATTCTACGCCTGACAGTAGAGAACCTTACACAATTGTTATACCTCCACCAAATGTTACAGGCGTCTTACACATGGGGCATATGTTGAATAATACGATTCAAGATGTACTCGTTCGAAGAGCAAGAATGCTAGGTAAAAATGCATGCTGGGTTCCTGGTACAGACCACGCCTCTATCGCAACCGAAGCAAAAGTGGTTCAGAAATTACGTAAAGAAGGAATTAAAAAATCAGACTTAACGAGAGAAGATTTCTTAAAACATGCCTTTGAGTGGAAAGATAAACATGGTGGTATTATTTTAGAACAACTAAAAAAACTAGGTTGCTCTTGTGACTGGAAGAGAACTTCATTCACTATGGACCCTGAGTATTCTAAGTCGGTAATCAAAATATTCATCGATTTATATACGAAAGGAAAAATTTATCGAAGTGTTCGAATGGTGAATTGGGATCCAGAAGCACTTACCGCTGTTTCGGATGAAGAAGTTATTCATAAAGAAGTAAATTCTAAACTGTTCTATGTCCGTTATAAGGTTTCTGGAACGACTGATCAATGGATTACCATCGCTACAACTCGACCTGAAACAATTTTAGGTGATTCCGCCATTTGCATTCATCCGGATGATGAAAGATATACAGCATTACACGGTAAAAAAGCAATCGTCCCACTTACCAATCGTGAAATTCCCATTATCCTAGATGATTATGTGGATATCGAATTTGGTACAGGATGCTTAAAAGTTACTCCTGCGCATGATATCAATGACTATGAATTAGGAAAAAAACATGATTTAGAAGTAATTGACTTATTCAACGACAATGGTACTTTAAATGCTAATGGTTTACATTATGAAGGCCTGGATCGTTTTGAAGTGCGAAAAGCTATTGAAAAAGAGTTAAAGGATAAAGAATTCATCGTTAAGGTGGAAGATATTATCAATAAAGTAGGTTATTCTGAAAGAACAGATGCAGTTATTGAACCAAAGTTATCGTTACAATGGTTCGTAAAAATGCAAGATCTTTCAAAGCCAGCTTTAGATAACGTTATGAACGGTACTATCAATTTCCATCCAGATAAATTTAAAAATACCTATCGTCACTGGTTGGAAAACGTTAAGGATTGGTGTATCTCTCGTCAATTATGGTGGGGACATCAAATTCCAGCTTATTATTACGGCACAGGAACAGAAGATTATGTGATTGCTGAAAGTATTGAAGAAGCAGCCAAATTAGCTTCTGATAAATTAAATAAAACAATCAGTGTTACTGATCTTCGTCAGGATGAAGATGTGCTGGATACTTGGTTTTCATCTTGGTTGTGGCCCATATCTGTATTTAATGGTATCACACAACCGAATAATGAAGAAATTAAGTACTACTACCCTACTAATGATTTGGTGACTGCACCAGAAATTATGTTTTTCTGGGTAGCTAGAATGATTATTGCTGGATATGAATATTTAGATGAACAACCTTTTAAAAATGTTTATTATACCGGAATTGTTCGTGATAAGTTAGGTCGAAAAATGTCTAAGTCCTTAGGAAACTCACCTGATCCAATCGAATTAATTGAAAAATATGGCGCTGATGGCGTTCGTGTTGGAATTTTAATCTCTTCTCCAGCAGGAAACGATTTACCTTTCGATATTTCACAATGTGAACAAGGACGAAATTTTGCGAACAAGATTTGGAATGCTTACCGATTGATTAATGGATGGGAAGTGGCTACTATTGAGCAACCAGAACATGCAAAGAAAGCAATTGAATGGTTTGAAGCTAAATTTCAACAGCAATTAGCTGAAATAAACGATCATTTTGAGAAATTTAGAATCTCTGATGCATTAATGGCTACTTATAAATTAATTTGGGACGATTTCTGTTCATGGTATCTAGAAGTTATCAAACCTGGTTATGAGCAACCGATAGATCAACAAACAATAGCAACAACTATCGGATTATTTGAGAATTTATTGAAATTAATACAGCCGTTCATGCCTTTCTTATCACAAGAATTATGGCACGCGATTGACGCCAATAGAACGACCGACATTATAGTTGCGAATTGGCCAGAGGTAAAGGATTACAATAACGAAATTCTCGATGAATTTGATACGGCCGAAGAAGTAGTAACAGGTATTCGAAATATTAGAAAAAAGCATAATATTCCTAATAAAATACAGATTGAAATTTTTGCAAAAAATAATAATGCACAATCTTCTACCAATTTAGATACTGTTATTTCTAAACTGAGTAACGCTTCTACTTTTGACTACGTATCCGATAAAGTGGAAAATGCCAATATGTTTTTGGTAAACGGTATAGAATATTACATTCCATTCGGTGACAATATTGATGTTGAGGCAGAAAAAGAGAAAATTCAAAGTGATTTAACGTATGCTAAAGGATTCTTACTTTCTGTACAGAAGAAGTTACAAAACGAAAATTTTATGGCAGGAGCACCCGAACAAGTAGTGATAGCTGAACGAAAGAAAGAAGCAGATGCCCTTCAGAAGATTCAAATATTAGAAGAAAAGCTTGCTTCAATGAAGTAAACAAAAAAAAGGGAAGTTTAAACTTCCCTTTTTTTATCTATCCTAAGTTGGATTATTTCTTACCTTAAAAAGTATATTTTATTCCAATTTGAATACCCATTTGGCTAAAACTAGTCTTTTGAAATAATTCTTCTTTAGGTGCAGTACCTTCAGAGCTAGTATTAACATCGGAATTATTAGATTCTGGTGTTAGTTCATCAATATAATCAATATCCTTGTTATAAGAAGGTAAAGCATCAATTCCATCTTGTCCATTAAAAGAATAAGATTCCATTCTTCGCGTTTTTTGCTTAATATTTAATGATGCAACGAATACCTCTCCAAATAAAGATAAGTTATCAGTGATATTATAATTCATTCCTAACGCTCCTTTGAAACCAAATGAAGGCGCTCCAGAAATGACTGTCTTAACAATAATTTCATCTCTAACAATTTCACCACTTTCAACACGTGCAGAATACGCTGTAGTATTTACTATTGTTGACCCCATCAAAGGCATAATGATTCCTAATTTAGCATACCCTGATATTGTATTTGAAATACCAGTAGAAATCAAAACAGCTGGAGCAATTCTCAATTGACTAGAGTTTGCCACATCCTTTCTACTTGAAAAATCTGCATTATCAAAATTATTAGGGCCAATATTCATCGTTAAACTTGACGTAGATTCTGCCATTGTAGTTTTAGATCCAATAAAATAATTAATTCCTAATTCAATACCGATATTATCATTAATCATATAACCAGGAGTTAACTGTAAATTCAAACCACTTCCAATAGAACCAGTTAAGTTGGAAGCTGTTTTAAATCTTTCACCATTAATTATATCTGTGTGTGATTTCTCTCCAAGAACATTTCCAGGCATTCCAAATCCATATCCAAAATTAAAATCAAGGTAAAAACGTTGCGCATTCACAGTCAATGATGCCATAAACAAAGCGCATAGTAAAATAATTTTTTTCATAGTTTTTATATTTTTCTTTTTGTCTAAGTTAAAAATAATATTATTATAACATTACTTTTTAGTAGATTAATTTAAAAAATATAATTTATCACTAATGCCCGATAAAAATAAGAAATAAAGGAATTAAATTTCCAATACGTTGATTTTACTAGAGTGATTATTATTTTTATTTACAGCTGATTCTTTTATGTATTAACGTAAGAAGAAAATTAACGATGAGCGTATACCAAGTTTGGATTTTTATTGCACTTCAATACACCCTCATTTCCTCTCATAAATGTTTAGCTATTTATTAATCTTCAGACAAAACTCTGCAATTAATGGACTGCCCTATCTTTTAAAGCTTTGTAATTCTTGATTTCGATAAATACCATACAATTGCTTGTCGTAGGGATAATCCCAGCACCCCATTCGATGATAAAGATTCCCACCAAATCCCTTTTTATAGACATGAACGCCGTGTAATGGATGCGTCTTTTTTAAGTTGGGTGCTGATCCGAACATGTCATATTCAACACAACCCCACGCTTTTGAAATACGTATCGATTCCCATTGAAGCGCGTAACTCGCCATTAAGTTGTTTTTACTAGAGGTAGATGCTCCGTACAAATAAGTACCTCTTTTTTTAGATAACACCAAAAACATAGAGGAAAGAAATTCTCCGTCCAAATCCGCCATGAGCATCTTTACCGTCACACCATTTCTAGAATTATCTTGGTTGGAAAAAATGGTGGAAAAGAAAGTCTCATTTTGCAAAGGTAGATTATGTCGTAACGCTGTATCAAGGTAAAGTTTATACCAATCCTTTAATTGTTCAATTCCATATTCTCTTACCCGAATCCCATGACTAAATGCTTTTTTGATATTGTAGCGCGTATTGTAGCGCATATTCGCCAATAAGGTCTTTTCGCTTAATGTTAAATCCAAAAAGATGGTGTTTTTGGGTAGTATGTCACTCACGCTTTTCTTTAAGTTCCAATGAGTTGTTTTAAAGTTGAGTCTAAATTCTTGTGTTTGACTATCGGGAGCTCCCAACCAATTTCCATCAGTATCAAAATATTGTTCTTCTCTCGCCCATTGATTTTCCCATTTCAAATCATAGCGAATAAAAAGACAATTGGAGGGTAAATATGGTCGAATGGACTCGGATAACTCTTCGAGAAATACACCTTGATTTTCAAATGTAGGCTCAAGCTCTGGTCCGTAAGGAACATACGCAAAGCACGTATTTTTATCGATGTATTTAGTGAGAATTAATAAATCGTCATCCGTCTTTAGTTGTTCGTCATTTTGTTCATCCAATAATTTCTTGGAAACAGTCAATTCAAATCCAATCGGTGCGAGACCTTGATTTCGTTTTATACGGCCCCAAAAAGGTGTTTGAGTTAAAATATTTGTCGTCCTGAGTTCTTCGATATTTTTCTGCTCGATTGTACAAATCATGTTTTTTTGGTGCAAAACTATTGAATCATTCTTTTATAAAAAAATCAAGTATGATTTTTGAAGAGAAATGTGAAGTTAAATAGACTTTTAAGACAATAATTTATCCAATTCTTTATTAAATATCTGGTAGTTTCGTTTGTTTTTGCCCCAATCATATAATTGGATAGGAAAAGTACATATCGACTTAAATCTTAGCTCTGTTCTATTTTCTTTTGTTGAAATTTTCACTTCAATATACTCTGACCACGAAGACATTGAAAATTTAGTCTGCGCATAGAACCGATTTTCTTTTTCATCATATCCTATGTTTATAAATTGAGCTTTTTCAAGAGCATCTCTTATTTTTTTTCGCATATTTTCAGAATTGCTATCAATATATTTAACTGCTTCAAACTTGCTGGTTAAAGCATCAGGACGTTTCGTAATTCTTTTGAAAAGAAAAATAAAAATCACTGTTAAAATGAGTAATATCCACCAAAAATATGTTTCTAAAAAAGGCATAATAAAGTCTATTTAAATGATTATCATCGGGTAATAGTATCTCCTAAAAAAGTACTATTGTAAATGCATCTAACACGTAAATATATGCATTTTGAATGAAATATCCAATAAACTGAAGGGCTCTTATGCCGTTCTAACTCGCATTCACATCTGAATTCGGTAGTGGTCGATACGCATAATATTGCAACACTTCTTCGAGTGCCATTTTAAGTGCTTTATTGATGGGTAAAACGATGTTCCCAAGGCGGAAATCGATTTGGTTGAGTTGCATATAATAATCAGAGAATATGGGAACTTGCAAATCTTTGGTAATGGCTTCTGAAGCGGCTTGGTAGTTTTCTTCTTGACCTTCTTTGATGATGGAACAAGTCGCTAATCGCAAGTGTCCATATTTATCGGTTGTAGCAGCAGAACCGAACAAACGACAAATTAAACCGCGGTATTTGTAATCGCCACAGCGACCTTGACCTAAAAGTGTGATGGGTTTGAAGAGTATGCAAGTTGCGGATTGGGTTTCATTGAGTTTAGTGAGTGTTTCTTCGGCTTCTCCGTTGAGGAACATGTGAAATGCCCAAGGCAAAAATTCAAGTGGTGAGGCTTCTACTTCTGAGTGTGTGCAACACTTTCCACAACCAGGAACACAGCCAAGTCCTGTTGCTTTTTGAAACTGTGCTGTTTCTTGCTCTAACTGGTAAAAAAGCATCTCCACCAATTGTACTTTTCGTTCTATCGACATTTTTTTGGTGAAAGTAAACTAAAAAAGTTTTTCTGATTTATTTTTTTTAAAAAAATATAAAAAAAAGATTTGTTGAAAGAAGTGATTAACCATACTCTATGAGAAACCTACGCTCTGTTCTCTCTTTTTCACTCTTTTTTTTCTGAATAAAAAACTATATTCCGTAGGAAGTCGTCGCCCAACTCATTCCAACTTCTAAATGCTGAATCCACTTCGGATCGGTGACTTTAACCCGAAACATAACTTGGGCTAATTTATCTTCATCTTGCCATTTGCCATCGCGTTCATAGTAGAAAGTAGCTAATTCCACACCAGGTTGAATCGGATAATTTAAACGGCTCAATTCTTCCACTTCTTCGATGTATTTATCACCATTCTCCAGTCGAAATTCTTCACTACAAATTTCTTCCACAGAAACAGCATCTCCTAATGGTCCACCACCTCCAAAACGAGTATCGGCTTCGTCCCAAAAACAGGAAAGAAAAAAGTCTTTTGACGAAGGAATAGTATCCCAATCATAATACAATAGAAAAACTTGAAGTGTTACTTCCTTTTCCTTTTTCGCTAGGACTCTAAGTCCATATAAATCTGTTGACATAGTTGTATATTTAAATAAATATTGAGTGAGAAACAGAGCGAAAGCGGAGGTTTACCACAGATTTTTAGATTTCAATGATAAATCACGCTATCTTCTCTCCTTCTCACTCTGTAATTTACTGCTCCTTCACTATTTTTATGGTTTTTGATTGCTCTCGATTATTTATTCGCAAGAAGTAAATTCCTGGATTCAATTTCGAAACATTCAACACTTGGGTAGTCGCCGCTATTTCAAATTCACGAACAACTTGACCTAAACTATTTAAAATAGTAAGCTGATAATTATT
This sequence comes from Taishania pollutisoli, assembly GCA_040394775.1. Classification (GTDB taxonomy): domain Bacteria; phylum Bacteroidota; class Bacteroidia; order Flavobacteriales_D; family Crocinitomicaceae; genus 40-80. The sequence continues at coordinate 8,468 of JBEBRN010000049.1, read as the reverse complement.
TGACCCTTCATTTTCAAAATAAATTTCATCTGAAAAAGGATTCGGATATAGTTTAAAATCAAGTACATTAAATGGATCTACTCCAAGCGTAATGTTGACATAGCAATTCGCAAAATACGGATTTTGCCAAATTAGTTGATCATCTGAAAAAGAGCAAATAAGTAGGATTGAATCAGGTATTTCCTCACTGAATTTCTTTGGGAAATGAGAAAAAAGAGGCCCGTGAATACTTCCAATACCTACTATCCAAACCTCATTCAACACATCAAAAGCGCTCAATTCTGGTTCAGCAAATTGAAGTCGTTTATAGAATTCTCCGTTCATCTGCACACTATCTACATCAGTTACTTGGAGCCAAACAGGGGGCATACCCGCAAAGTTAAAAATTGTACTGTCACCCACCGTTAGACTAAAGTCATACAAAGTGTCGAGTTGATTCAAAGTATCCAAATAAAAAACATGGTGATCTTCTGAACGAATCAAACCACGGTAATTAAGATTGCTTTGAAACAAGGAATCATTCGTTGAATATAGCTTCAACCATTGCTTACTATTGATGGTCGTGTCGCCTTGAAAGCCAAAAACAGTGGTGGTAGTTGCTACAAAAGTAGGGTTTTCTTGCGTTGCTGCTGGATAGGTTTTCGCCACATGCCATTTTGAATCGGTATTTTCAAAATGATTAACTATCTGTCCCCAAAGGAGTGATGGAAGTGAAAATAAGAAGATGATACTGATTGTTTTCATAGCTAAATAAGTTTTCGCCTAGCGATTTATAATTTTGAAATTTTCTTAACAACTGAGCCCTTCGATGTTTCTAATTGCAATAGGTAAGTTCCTTTTGGTAACGAATCAAGATTATTTATCTTTTCATTAAAAACAGTTCCATTTTTAGCAATTCGTCCGTCAAGGAATAGTACGGAATAGATTACGCCATCCTCCAAACCTTCTATCTGAATCGTTGTCTGAAATGGATTAGGATAAACGTTTAGTTTAATGTCAAAATTGAGCTCTTTGACTCCAACGGTTGAAACTGTTCTTCCCAAGTAATGAATATTTTGAACACCTAAATTCGATTGAAATTCACCTCCAATATAGAGTTCGCCATTTAAAAAAGCTAAACTATTTACACCTTGATCGAAGGCTGCTATTGGATTAATTATATTGGATACTAGATCATACGTAGCAAGATGGCGCCCGTAGGTTCCAACACTAAATGGTTGCATATCAAAGAAACCACCAAATGTAAACGTGTTTCCACTTCTGTAAGCAATTGCTTTCACCGAAAAATCTTCAGGGTCAGTATTATCTTCTAAATCCTTATAATTTATCATTAACGGCTGTAACACTGAGTTGAAATATCTGCTAAGACAAACATTACTTTCACCAGGTAGGCTCTTACACGTTCCTCCAAAAATTAATGCATTTCCAACATCTGTTACCACATTTACAGTATCACTGATATTGCTACCTATTCCATACCATTTATTTGAATAGTTTAAATGAATAACAACGTTCGTTACTACAAGTGCAGTATCAATCATTTCATTTGTAGTATAAACAGTGACCGAATCAAAATGTCCAACATGAACCCTTCCATATCCACTCGCAATAATGTCTAATACAACACCTTTCACCATCGCTTGTTTCTTCCAAGTATTGTTATTTAAAAGATGCCAAATCTCTTGATGTTGTGGAATCGAACTATGACTAATCGCTACTTCATATTGGTATCCTGAACCTCCTACATTTGCAGCAGTTGCAACAGCACCATCTCTACCTGATATTCCAATATAAGACCAATTTGAACCATCAAATTTTGCTATGGGAAATTGTTGACCATTATATTGTAGTTCTCCAAAAGCGTAAATATCTCCTGATTGCCCTGTTACAATAACATCATTGATTATGCCATCAATACCATTTCCCAAACAAGAAAGTTGATTGTTTTTGTAAACGCCAATATTTAAACAAGGAAAGCTATCCAATTCCGTAAAATCACCTGCGATTATAAGTCCTCCAGTGTAATTGTTGTTTATAATTTTGGTAACTGTTCCATTTGTTCCATCCATTACTTGTTCGATAGTGGTCGAAGGTGGATAAGTGGGTTGTATCCATTTTAATTCTTCTAAGGTAAATCCAAATTCATTGGCCCATTCCATTAATCCATCTGTATGAATGTCAACTATATAATCATAGTTATGCTCTTTGCTGATTTTAGCAACTAGCTGTTCGTGCCCAGAATCAAATATCATTTGACCAACAGCACAATTCGTTCCGTAGTCATCCACAAAATAAGGTTGTCTCGTTAAATGATATTTATTTACTGGAAAGATTTTATGGTCGGTATATTCTTGAAGCTTTTCTAATAAAAATACTCTGATAGACAGTTGCTTAGAACTTAGATTGGAAGGTCTATTTGATTTTAAATATTCGATTACTAAATTGAGATGTAATTGAATTTTGTCAAGGTCAGATCTAAATGAGATGAATCCTGTCGGGCATACATCTTTGTGATTTAACCACTCTTTATTCACTTCAGAAAGGTGTTCGAAATACGTCTTTGTCACGATGTGACTGTTCGCATAAAAAGGTATGCTAAAACTAATAAAAATGGTGATTAAAACTACTTTAATACTCATTTCTCTTTGAATTAAACTCATAGCTTTTGATTTAAAAATTTCATTAATACGCCTTTACAGTACTAAATATACGAAAAAGACTGACTTATCTTCAATTCTTAAACGTTGAATACTCGAAAGAAGTTGGTTTAATTCTAAAACGAAAAGGGAAACTACTGATTAATGATCGCTTCGATCTTTTCATGTAAATTTTCTCTTACCCACGTATCAATTGATTCGGCACCATCGTCTGCTGTTGCTTTCCATGGATTCTCTTCGTTGATTAAAAGTTGATGTGCTTTCAAATCATACAGCGCGTAAAACAATCCACTTCGTTCGAGCACTAAATAATCATTTTTGATGAAGATATGAACATTTTGAACATTTTTTGCCCCTTTATCATTGTTAAATACAATTTTTTCGAATTTTTCACTTGATTGTTGAAGAACTGTTTTGGCTATTTTATCCGATCTGTCCCAATCGTTTTTATTCCATTTTAAAATTTGAAAGACAAAATCATCTCTATCTTCAACTGAAAAATATAAAACGTAAACAGCATCTTCAAAATGGATACTTTGTAAGAATAAATAGTCTTTAAAAACACTATCTTCCACCGCTGTTCTAGTCTCGAAATAAACGTCAAATCCTTTTTCATTCAATTGACGTTCATTCTTCTTATCACAGTATACCTTAGAAATCTTCTTATCGGCATCCATTACTCCTTTTTGGATCAGTTTTTCGGTTGTTAAAGTCTCAACCATTTGAGCATAATGATTCATTGGGATTGCCTTATCTATCTGAGAAAAAGAAAGATTGATACTGAATAAAAACAGTAAAATAAAGAGGTGAAATTGTCGCATAAATAACGTTTAGTAGATTAAAGATAGTATCTAAAATAGAAAAAGTAGTGGTTTTACGCACTACTTTACTAGATTAATATGAAATAGTAATTATTTTTTCTCGAGATTTAAATTATTCAATTGTGCTGCTTCTTCGAGTTCATCATCTAAATTATCGTCTAAAGCAAAAGAATACAACACCCATTTATCTTTCGGTTTGTAGAACTTGAAAATGAATCGAATCGGCTGACGATCATATTTTACCATATAAGAATATAAAATAAAGCTCTCTGAAAATTTCTTGTTAGTAATAACCTCATACCCATAATACTCACCCATGTAGCTCGGTGTAAATCCATTTACTGTTCGTATGATTTTATCAACATCTTCCTGAATAAGCGTGGTCCATTTATTGGTTTCGTACAAGTCTTTCACTGCTTTACCGGCATTGGCTTGGTACGTCGTAAAGAAAGTGTTAATCATGGTTTGAGGGCTCGTTTGCGAAAATACATTTCCCGCCAACGAAATTAAAGCTACAAATAATAGTTTTTTCATGTGTTGTCTTTTATGTGAATAGTTTATGGGTAATCTTGGGATTACTTGGTACAAAAATAGAAAACTTCAATAGAACAACAAATAAATGTAAATTTTTGGCACTATTTAGAATTCATTATCGAGCGAATCGCTACGAATCACTCATCTTTTTGTATGTAATAATGAATAATCCTTTCAATTTCTTGACTTTCGGAAAGCTCCAATAATGCTCTATTTACATCTAATATAATGGGTGAATTTGTAGGAAATGCAAAGCCATAGCCTTGTTTATAATATTCCGCTTTACTAATGTACAAATCAGCATTTTCGTTGTGCTTTAAGTAATATAACAACTGCGGACGATCATAAACAACTGCATCCACTTCTTTATTTTGCAACTTAGAAACGGCATCATTCAAATTCTTTGTACCCGCTAATTTCGCTTTAGAATTACTTAAAAACTCACCCGTTGGTGAACCAGAAATAGTGCTAACATTTCTGCCTGAAAGCTGTTCAATATTAGAAATGGTGGAGGTACCAAGCGATGAAAGTGTTAATGTACTAGCAATACCGGCCACCATGGAAGTGGCAAAAATGATAGAGATAATCATCCAGCTTCCTGCTATAATTCTACCCAACAATGTGATTGGAGCTTTGTCTCCATAACCCGTAGTGCTCATGGTTACGATAGCTAACCACATTCCTGTTCCAATTCCTTTAATCGGTTCATTTGAAAATTGCTCTGGTGATTCTTTACGTTCTGCCAACCATAACATGGTACCGACAATTCCTAATATAATCAAAAACACAATGATGGCCATTAATAATTTTACACAAAAAATGGCTTTACTTTTTGCCAAATGGTAGGATTGTCTTTCCGAGACATAATGGATATACTTGAATTATAAAATGGTTGAGAAAACCGCATACTTTCCAGTCTTTTTGCTGTGATACTAATGGGACCAACCACGACATCTAAATTTCCGTTATCTAAATTATGTAACGCATCTTCGGTATTATCAAAAGGTACCAATTTATAATTCCAGGATTTTAGGGCACTGATTTTTTGCCAAATTTCAATGGCAATACCTTCATTTTTCCCTTTAAAAACAAAGGGTTCATTTCCCGTTACGCCGACACGCAAGGTATCTTTTTGAGTATAAAGTGATGGAGCTGCAAAACTGGTTGGTAGAAAGTAGATGACTAAAATAAAAAAGATGAAAAAGTGTTTACAAAACATGGATAACATACGGTATTGGTTTAATTAGTTGATTTTGTATCGTTTGAATTTCGCTAAAACACATGGAATTGAACCTATACTTCTCATTTTTAATTAAATTTTAACAGTATATTCCGTTACTTCAACTTGTTTTTCGCCCAAAAGACACGAGCAGGTTCGTATCCATTATCCTTACTTTTATTCATCAAGTAGGTGGCAGTCTCTTTATCTATGTCTGTTTCTTCACCATAAAAATACATACGCCCAAGAAAGTATTGAGCTTCTGCATAACCTTGCTGTGCTCCTATCTCAAACAATAAAAACGCTTTCGATTTATTCTCCTCCGTTCCTTCTCCATTATAGTACATACGCCCCACCATGATTTGCGCTTCTGTATATCCTGTTTCGGCACATTTGCTAAACCATTTAAATGCCTCCTCTTTATTGAGTGCTGTGCCATCACCTTTATAATACATGGCTCCTACTTTATACTGAGATTTTAAATATCCTTGTTCTGCGCTTTTCATATACCACGCAAAGGCTTGCTCTTTATCAATGGCTGTTCCTTGACCTTCGTAATACATACGTCCCAAATAGAATTGCGCTTCTTCTAATCCTTTCTCAGCGCCACTCTTCACCAATTCAAAAGCTTTCGTTTTATCCAATTTGACCACTTCGCCATTAAAATAAAAGAAACCAAGTGTAAATTCGGCTTCAGCATGTCCTTGATTAGCACTTTTTTCAAACCAATAAAAAGCTTTTTCTCTATCTATATCTGTATCAATTCCAGAATAATACATTTTTCCAAGTTCGTATTGAAAAGATGAATCTCCTTCTTCTGCTAACTTCTTACATGCTTCAAAGCTTTGACTAAAGGAAATGTGAGCAACAAAAATAAGGAGGAAGAGTAAAAAATTATTTTTCATAGTTATCGATTTTAATGATGCGTAAAATTACATTTATTTGTTGAAATATAATTTCCTGTTAAGACAATAATTAAGCCAAAAAAAGCGTGTTATTTTGCCCGCCCCGTGAAGTGCTCCATCGTTTTATAAATACCAAGTACTCTACCAGCAAACCAATCAAAAAAGGTAATCGGAAATACAGCTTGTGCAAATCGCGTCACACGATAGATATATCCAGGCATGGTAATCATTATCTTATTTCGTTCAATAGCTTTTACAATCGTCAATGCTGCTGCTTCGGGTTGAAGAATAGGAATTTTCGATTGAACACCTGCAAACATTCCCGTATGAATATAATACGGCATAATCGTCGTCACGTTGACGTCTTTATTCAATTGTTTCATTTCCAAACGCACACTATCCGACCAACCGATTAATGCCCATTTACTAGACGCATAAACAGCCATTTTCGGATTCGAAATCAATCCGCCAGAAGAAGCGATATTGCAAATATGTCCCGAATTTTGATTCATCATATCGTCTAAAAAAGCTTTGGCGACATACATAGGAGCAATCGCGTTAATTTCCATTGTTTTGGAAATCTCGGTTACGGAATGTTCATGGAAAAATTTTCCGACGATAATTCCAGCATTATTAATCAACACATCCACTACTCCAACTTCTTGTTTTACTCTTTTGGCTGTTTCTTGTATCTGTTCGACATTCGACACATCGACTTGATAGCTGAAAACTGATCCTTTTTCGGATAACTCAGAAAGTGTTTGATCAATGTTCGCTTGACTGATATCCCAAATAACTAATTTGGCATTTCGCTCCAGCATCAAACGTCCCATAATTTTACCAATACCAGATGCGCCACCGGTGATTAATACTGTTTTTCCGTTTAGGTTTTTCATGATGTGGGTTGTTTTGAATTGTTAATCGTTATATAGCACATTGAACATATTACTTCAATCGCAATATACACTATTTCGTACTAACCAAAGTTTTCTTTATCAATAGATATCTTCTTCTTTAATTTTTAAACCTGTTAATTTAATCAGTGCTTTACAAACAGAGGTAATTATTCCTCCACTCCATCTATCAACAACATGATACTTACCTTCTACATTACCTTCTAAAATCCATTGTGAACCATCGGTGCCTAATATTTCATTTTCCTGTGTTGGTAAATTCCAAAATTTTAACGCACTTATTTTATTTACAATACTTTCCCAATCTTCAATCGTTAATTTTTTCGATTGGCTTTCAATATTTTCTCCAAATTCATATCCGTATTCTCCGTTGAAGATTTTCCAATAAATTGTGATTGTATCGTTACTATTTTCAATACGTATGGCTATCGGCTGATCAAAACTCCGCAAGTAAGTAAAACGGAATACTTTCATTGGTAAGTAATCGCATAATATAGGCTCATCAAATGCTTCTAAGTATTTTGAATACCAGTTGATACTAAAAACAGCAGACTCCACTCCGTTATACTTAAAAAATTGTTTACATGATTGCTCTTTTTTACTATTCACTCTTCCTTCTAATACATTTACTGAATAATTAGTTTTCCAATTATTAGGTAATGAAATAAAAGAAGATACCGGGAAATAGGAAGATTGCAACTTATAACTTTCAAACAATTTTATTTTACTGTTATCCTTCTGATAATTGGCTAATTGAATCAATGGATATTTCAAAGTTCCTTTTAAATCCTCGTCTTGTTCACAAAGAAGTGAAAAATAATGAATTGAACTCTTTGAATAATAATCCAAATATGGTTCGTCTTTATCGTCATTATATACTTTCATGAAAAGTTCATAGTACAATTTACCCAATCGATACATTGCTTCAACATTTGCACTATCAAGTGAGTGTGCCTTTTTTAGATAATCTATTTGCTGAGTAGTCGTGAGCCTCTCAAATCTGGCATTCCTATCAGTTGACCTAATTATAAATGGGATAGGACTGTCTGGATTACATCGGATAATTTCATTAAATAGGATCCCGATAGAATCTCTTGGTCCATTTCTTCCATACGCTTCAACTAAATAGTTAATCGCTCTTCTGTTTAAACTATCCATTCTTAAGAGTTCATAAGCGATATCTTTCTTATTTCCCCAGGGCAAACTCACACTTTTTGCAACTGACTTTTCAACATAAAAACATGATAACTAATTGTAAGTAAGTCAATTAACTCATTGCTGATTCGTGGAAAATTCGTATATTTAACTGATAATCAACTAGTTAAATGTATATGAGAGAACTTTTATTTTTGCCCTATTTTAATGAGCTAGAGGACCCTAGAAGCCATATAAACAAGCTTCACAATTTAGACAGCATT
>JBEBRN010000048.1:0-22633 GCA_040394775.1 Taishania pollutisoli | reverse complement strand
AAATTGTGGAAAGAGTCGCTAAATTCCTGGGTCAACCGATGGATAATGTAACAGAAATTGATTCCTCAACACTTAATCAACCAGCGAAACGACCTCCGAGAACAGGGTTTGATTTATCAAAATCGAGAAATGAATTAGGATATGACCCCAAAACAATCGAAGAGACGTTAAAAGAATTAGTTTAGTAAAGTAAACGTTGAAGTAGTAATTGTATTTTAACCCGATAAACGAGACAGTTTAATTTTGATGGATAAGTTTTCAAAAAGATCAAGACGCGCAATTGTTGCATTCACGGTATGTTTCTTACTCATCGTATTAATCCCTCGAATCTATTTTTATTATACTCCAACCACTAAGTTTTCGCTAACGGAAAGCATGCGTCAACTACCTGAAAAGGAAAAAGTGGCTGTCAAAAAACGAATCAAGAAGTATCATGATGATCAAACCAATAAAATAAAAAAGCAGTATAAAACACCACCTTCGAAATTTGACCCTAATAAATATGAATTGAAAGATTGGATGAGACTAGGATTGTCAGAGAAACAAGCACAGACAATTTTGAATTTCAATAAATATGGGTTTGATTCTGAAAAAGATCTTCTAAAATGCTTCATTTTTGAAAATGAAGACTTCTTTTCTACTATTAAAGATTCATTAAGTTTTCCAGATAAAGCATTTGCTCCTAATTTAGCAGTCGATTTGAATCGGGCATCTAAAAAAGAATTGATGAAATTAAAAGGAATAGGAAATTTCTTTGCGGATAAGATTATAGAATATCGAGAGCGATTAGGAGGATATATTAATGTCAATCAATTATTAGAAGTCTATAAATTTGACCAAGAAAAACTTCACTCAATAAAACCCTATATTTTAATTAATAAAAACGACATTCAAAAAATTGATTTAAATACAGTTGACACTAGAAGATTAAAGAATCATCCGTATATCAATGATTGGAATTTAGCTAATTCAATTGTTAAAATAAGAGAACAAAAAGTACGTTACACAAAAGTCAAAGAGATTAAAGAATCCGTTTTAATGAACGATTCCATTTATAAACGAATAGAACCCTATTTAATAATAAAATAAAAGATGACACTAGAAGATAAACTAAAAGAAACGATACGAGATGTTGTCGATTTCCCAAAACCAGGAATCGTATTTAAAGATATTTCAACATTGATGATGAATCCAGATTTATCGAATGAAGTACTTGATAACTTAGTGGACTATTATAAAGACCAGGAAATTGATAAGATTGCTGGTATTGAAAGTAGAGGGTTTTTATTCGGATATGCTTTAGCAATGCGTTTAAACAAGCCATTTGTCTTAATTCGTAAGAAGGGAAAACTACCGTATAATAAAATCTCACATGCTTACGACTTGGAATATGGAACTGCCGAAATTGAAATTCATACCGATGCTATTTCTAAGGGAGACAAAGTGTTAATTCATGACGATTTATTAGCGACAGGTGGCTCAGCTACAGCTGCTGGAGAATTAATTAAAAAGTGTGAAGGTGAAATAGCTGGATTTAACTTTTTAATTGAGTTGAAATTTTTGAACGGAGTCGACAAATTGAAGACAGTTTCAAATAATATTTATAATTTAGCGCGTTATTAGAACAAAATTACATTAAATCTTTAGAATATATTATGGACTTTGCAAGAGGTGAAAATTTAGAAATGATAGCGAAGATGGTTCGTGACTTTGCTGAAAAAGAAATCAGACCTCACTTTATGGAGTGGGACGAAACACAAGAATTTCCTGTTCCAGTTTTCAAGAAATTAGGAGAATTGGGATTGATGGGCGTTTATATTCCTGAAGAATATGGCGGTTCTGGTTTTGGTTACGAAGAATATATTGTTGTTGTTTCTGAAATAGCAAAAGTATGTGGTTCTATTGGTTTATCCGTAGCAGCTCACAATTCACTTTGTACAGGACATATATATTACCACGGTTCAGAAGCTCAGAAGAAAAAATATTTACCAAAGTTAGCAACAGGTGAATGGATTGGTGCTTGGGGATTAACAGAAACAGGTACAGGTTCTGATGCTGGAGGAATGCACACAACAGCGGTTAAAGATGGAGATTTTTACGTTTTAAACGGATCAAAAAACTTTATCACTCACGGTAAGTCTGGAGATGTAGCTGTTGTAATTGCAAGAACTGGTGAGAAAGGTGACTCAAGAGGTATGTCTGCTTTTATTATTGAAAGAGGAACACCAGGATTTAGTGCTGGTAAGAAAGAAAATAAGTTAGGGATGCGTGCATCAGAAACGACAGAGTTGATATTTGACAATTGTCGTGTTCCTGCTGAGAACCTTATTGGAGAAGTAGGAAAAGGATTTAGTCAAGCCATGCAAATTTTGGATGGAGGAAGAATCTCAATTGGTGCTTTAGCTTTAGGAATTGCTAAAGGAGCTTATGAAGCGTCATTGAAATATGCAAAAGAACGCGAGCAGTTTGGAAAACCAATTGCACAGCACCAAGCGATTGGATTCAAATTAGCGGACATGGCTACTAAAATTGAAGCAGCAGAATTATTATTGTATCAATCTGCTTATTTGAAAAACAATCATTTACCAATGACTAAAGAATCGGCGATAGCAAAGTATTATGCGTCTGAAATTGCTTGTGAAGTAGCGAATGATGCAGTACAAATTTTTGGAGGATACGGATATACAAAAGATTTCCCTGTTGAAAAATTCTATCGTGATGCTAAACTGTGTACAATTGGTGAGGGAACGTCAGAAATACAAAAATTAGTTATTTCAAGAGAAATTTTGAAATAACGCTTGTTAATAAAAAAAAACACTTACATTTGCAATCTCAAAAATAGAATTAAAAAAATAACGATATGTTGATTATACCAGTAAAAGAAGGAGAGAATATCGAAAGAGCTCTTAAGAAGTACAAGAAAAAATTCGATAAAACGAATGTAATGAAGGAACTTAGAAGAAGAAAGGAATTCACTAAGCCTTCTATAACAGGACGTCAAGAAAGAATTAGATCTGCATACAAATATAAAATGCAATCATTAAACGATTAATTGTAACAAATTAAGGTAGTTTTGCGTAAGGAGTCTATATGACTCCTTTTTTCATTTCTGATTTTTTGAATTACCTGCAAGTTGAGAAAAGATACTCTGCTCACACAATTATTGCTTATCAAAATGATATCACTGAATTTCAAAACTTCACAAACCCTTTATCGCTAGTAGAAGTAAATCATCAGACCGTTCGTTCATTTATTCATTTTTTAAAAGAAGAGAGTTTAACCAATACAAGTGTTAATCGAAAAATATCCTCACTTAGAACTTTTTACAAGTGGTTGGAGAAAAATCATCAGATTGAGAAAAATCCATTATCCAAAACATTTTTACTAAAGCAGCCCAAAAGACTTCCGACTTTTATTCAAGAGGGAGATATTGAGCCTCAAAAGTTGACCGATTTGTTTCATGCTTCATCATTTAATGATAAAAGAGATCAATTAATGATAGAGCTTTTTTATCAGACTGGTGTCCGACTGTCCGAATTGATAGAGTTGAAAATTTCAGATGTACAGAATGCTACTATTCGAGTTTTGGGTAAACGAAACAAAGAACGAATTGTACCTATATCAACAGACTTGGTGCGATCTATTCAGTTGTATATAGTTGATCGAAATATGCTGGAGGTGAAATGCCAAAATTTATTCGTAAAAGACGATGGTAATAAATTATACCCAAAATTTGTGTATCGAAAAATAAATTATTACCTTGGTATGCTGACAAACGTAGAAAAGAAAAGTCCACACGTGCTCCGTCATACTTTCGCAACGCATTTGCTGAATAATGGCGCAGGAATTGAGGCAATAAAATCGTTATTGGGGCATGCTGATTTGCGAGCGACTCAAGTATATACCCATAATACGTTTGGTCAATTAAAAAACATTTATTCACAAGCCCACCCAAGAGGGCGAAAAAATTAAGAACGATGGAAATTAAAACAAATGCAGTTAATTTTACAATTGACAAAAAGCTAGTGGATTATATTAATGATAAAGTTTCGAAACTTGATTTGTTCTTTGACCAGATTATATCATGTGAAGTTTTTTTAAAGACAGACAAAAGTTCAGAGAAAGAAAATAAATATGCTGGGATTAAAATAATGATTCCAAAATTAGAACTTTTCGCAGAGAAGCAATGTAAAACTTTCGAAGAGGCTATTGACTTGACTACTGAGGCGTTAAGGAAGCAAATCATGAAGCATAAAGAAAAAGTGAGAGATTGAATAGTCATTAAATGAGTATTTAAATATGGTGTGCATTCAATGTGCACCATATTTTTTTTAAATTTTTTTTAGTCAGATGTTGCAGATATAAAAAAAGACATTATCTTTGCATCACCTTATTCGAAAGGTAAGTTCTTTCAAGTAATAAGTATTAACATTTTAAAGTGTTGCCGGTGTAGCTCAGTTGGCTAGAGCAGCTGATTTGTAATCAGCAGGTCGGGGGTTCGAATCCCTCCACCGGCTCATAAAAATAAATGGGGATGTCGCATAGTGGCTATTGCAGTAGACTGTAAATCTATCACCTTACGGTATCGGTGGTTCGAGTCCATCCATCCCCACAAGTAATAATAAATAATAAGCGGGAGTAGCTCAGTTGGTAGAGCGTCAGCCTTCCAAGCTGAGGGTCGCGAGTTCGAATCTCGTCTCCCGCTCAAATTAAGGTGCCGATGTAGCTCAGGGGTAGAGTACTTCCTTGGTAAGGAAGGGGTCACGAGTTCAAATCTCGTCATTGGCTCTAGGGATATTCATCCATTATATGGGTGAAATTTTGTATATTAAAAAATATGCATTTATATTAAAAAGGTAATTATTAATTAATAAAAAGAAGAAGGTAATGGCTAAAGAAAATTTTGATCGCTCAAAACCGCACGTTAACATTGGTACTATTGGTCACGTTGACCACGGTAAAACTACTTTAACAGCTGCTATTTCTACAGTATTGGCAGGTAAAGGTTTGGCTGAAAAAAGAGATTACTCTGCAATTGACAATGCTCCAGAAGAAAAAGAACGTGGTATTACTATTAATACATCGCACATCGAGTATCAAACAGCAAATCGTCACTATGCACACGTTGACTGTCCAGGTCACGCTGACTACGTTAAGAACATGGTTACGGGTGCTGCACAGATGGACGGTGCTATCTTGGTAGTTGCTTCTACTGATGGACCAATGCCACAAACTCGTGAGCACATTCTATTAGCTCGTCAAGTTGGTGTTCCAAGAATCGTTGTATTCATGAATAAAGTGGATATGGTTGACGATCCTGAATTATTGGAACTTGTTGAAATGGAAATTCGCGACTTATTATCATTCTACAGCTATGATGGAGATAACACTCCAATCATTCAAGGGTCTGCATTAGGTGCGATCAATGGAGATGCAGAATGGGTTGTTAAGATTGAAGAGTTAATGGATGCAGTTGATTCATGGATTGAATTACCTCCACGTGAAGTTGACAAGCCTTTCTTGATGCCAGTTGAAGACGTATTTACGATTACAGGTCGTGGTACAGTTGCAACAGGTCGTATCGAAACTGGTATTATTAACAGTGGTGAAACAGTTGACATCATCGGTATGGGTGATGAGAAATTGACTTCTACTGTTACTGGAGTTGAAATGTTCCGTAAGATTTTGGATAGAGGTGAAGCTGGTGATAACGTAGGTCTATTGTTACGTGGTATTGAAAAGAAAGATATCAAACGTGGAATGGTTGTTTGTAAGCCAGGTTCAACAAATACTCACACTAAGTTTAAAGCTGAGGTGTATATCTTGAAGAAAGAAGAAGGTGGACGTCACACTCCATTTCATAACAAATACCGTCCTCAATTCTATTTCCGTACAACTGACGTAACAGGAGAAATCATGTTAACAGAAGGACGTGAGATGGTTATGCCAGGTGATAACGTTTCTATTGAAGTTACTTTAATCGTTCCAGTAGCGATGGGTAAAGGTCTTCGTTTCGCTATGCGTGAAGGTGGTAGAACGGTAGGTGCTGGTCAGGTTACTGAGATTATTGCATAATATCAATTAATCATAAAGTTTAAATAAAGGGGAATCTCGATTCCCCTTTTTAGACGGGTGTAGCTCAGCTGGTAGAGTGGTGGTCTCCAAAACCATTGGTCGTGGGTTCGAATCCTACCGCCCGTGCAAATAAAAAGTTATAGAGCGTGTTTAAAAAAACTAAAACATATATCGATGAAACAATTTACGAATTGCTTCATAAGGTTACATGGCCTACTTGGAAAGAACTTCAAAGTAGCACGATACTCGTAACAGTATCTTCTTTATTATTCTCATTAATGATTTTTTTCATGGACTACGTATTAGGTATCTCATCTAATCCTACAGGCTTATGGAAAGGTTTGATGGGATATATCTATAATTTCTTTATCTCTTAATATATTTAACATGACGAAAGAGATAGAAAAAAAATGGTATGTTGTCCGAGCGGTAAGTGGAAAGGAAAGAAAGGCTAAGGAATATCTTGAATTAGAGGTGAATCGCCTTAATTTAAGCGATTATATTTCTCAAATTTTGATTCCAACTGAAAAAGTTTTTCAAATTCGCAACGGTAAGAAGATTAGTAAAGAAAAAGTTTATTTCCCTGGTTACGTTTATGTTGAATTAGCTCTAGTTGGTGAAGTTGAACACGTTATTAAAAGTATTCCAAATGTAATTGGTTTCCTTGGTGCTGAAAAAGGGGGCGATCCACTTCCTTTAAGAATGGCTGAAGTAAATCGACTTTTAGGGAAAGTAGATGAATTGTCTTCAACAGAAGAAGAAATGAAAATTCCATTTGTTATTGGAGAGCCTGTTAAAGTAATTGACGGACCTTTCAATAATTTTTCTGGTATAGTTGAGGAAATTAATGAAGATAAGAAGAAATTGAAAGTAATGGTTAAGATTTTTGGTAGAAAAAATTTACTAGAACTTAGCTATATGCAAGTAGAAAAAGAAGTATAATAAGAATCAATAACCGTAGCAGCAGTTCAAATGATAAGCTTCCCTTTTGTCTGCGTCATGACTACATAAATTAAAATAAAAATGGCTAAAGAAGTAGTAGGATTAATTAAACTACAAGTCAAAGGTGGCCAAGCCAATCCAGCTCCTCCGGTTGGTCCTGCATTAGGATCTAAAGGGGTAAACATCATGGAGTTCTGTAAGCAATTCAATGCTAGAACTCAAGATAAACCTGGAAAAGTTTTGCCATGCTCTATTACTGTTTACAGTGATAAGTCATTTGACTTTGTTATAAAAACCTCTCCAGCAGCAACTCAAATCAAGGAAATTGCTAAATTGAAGAAAGGTTCATCTATGCCAAACAAATCTAAAGTGGGTAATTTATCTTGGGCTCAAGTTAAAACTATCGCAGAGGATAAGTTGGCTGACTTGAACTGCTTTACAATTGATGCAGCGATGACAATGGTTGCTGGTACAGCGAGAAGTATGGGTGTAACAGTTAAAGGTGGCGATGCCCCTAAAACTAAATAATTGTTGAATCATGGGAAGAATATCTAAAAAAAGAAAAGAAGTTTTAGCAAAGGTAGATTTGTCTAAAGCGTACTCCATTGAGGATGCATGTAATTTAGTAAAGGACATCACTACAACCAAATTTGATGCTTCTGTTGATATTAGCGTTCGTTTAGGAATTGATCCACGTAAATCGAATCAAATGGTTCGAGGTACGGTCGCTCTACCTCATGGAACTGGTAAAGACGTAAAAGTCTTAGTACTTTGTACGCCAGAGAAAGAGGCAGAAGCTGTTGAAGCAGGTGCAGATTATGTTGGACTTGATGAGTACATCGACAAAATTAAAGGTGGATGGACAGATGTAGATGTCATTATTACTATGCCGTCAGTAATGGGTAAAGTTGGTGCTTTAGGTCGTATTTTAGGACCTAGAAACTTAATGCCAAACCCTAAAACAGGAACTGTAACTATGGAAGTAGGAAAGGCTGTTACTGAGGTAAAGGCAGGTAAAATTGACTTCAAAGTTGACAAACACGGTAATATTCACTCTGCTGTAGGTAAAGTTAGTTTTGATGGTAAGATGATTAAAGAAAATGCTTTGGAGTTAATCCTAGCTTTAGTCAAATTAAAGCCGTCAGCTGCTAAAGGTACTTATATTAAGAGTGTTTATCTTAGTTCAACAATGAGTCCTAGTATTAACATTGATGCTAAATCAGTTACAGCTTAAAAACTTGAAAATATGACTAGAGAACAGAAAGCACAGTACATTGATGATTTAGCTCAAGAATTAGCACAATCAAATATCTTTTATTTGGCTGATACTTCAGAATTAACAGTTGAAACTATTAATAAACTAAGAAGAAGATGTTTTAATTCAAACGTAAAATTACGTTCTATTAAGAATACTCTTTTATCTAAAGCTTTTGAAAAAGTAGAAGGTAAAGATTATTCAGAACTGAATAGCGTTTTAAGTGGACAAACTTCTATTATGTATGCTGAAGTAGGTAATTTACCTGCTAAAATCATCAAAGAATTCCGTAAGAAAAGCGAAAGACCTGTTTTAAAAGCAGCTTATATTGAAGAAGCAATCTTTATCGGAGATAACCAATTAGACACTCTTGTAGCAATGAAATCGAAAGAAGAATTGCTTGGAGAAATCATTGGATTGTTACAATCTCCTGCTAAGAATGTTATTTCTGCCCTTAAAGGACAAGGTGGAAAGATCGCTGGAATTCTACAAACGCTCGAAGAAAGAGCATAAGAGAAAAATAAGAATAAAAATATTAACTATTTAAATTAAAGAAAAAATGGCTGATTTAAAACAAATCGCAGAAACATTAGTTAACTTGACTGTTAAAGATGTAAACGAGTTAGCAACAATATTGAAAGATGAGTACGGTATCGAACCAGCTGCAGCTGCTGCAGTTATGGTAGCTGGTGGTGGAGCTGGAGACGGTGAAGCTGCTGCTGAGCAAACTGAATTCACAGTTACTTTAAAGAGTGGTGGTGATTCTAAATTAAACGTAGTTAAAGAAATCAAAAACTTATTAAGTTTAGGATTGAAAGAAGCGAAAGATTTAGTTGATGGTGCACCTGCAGTATTAAAAGAAGGAGTTTCCAAAGATGAGGCTGAAGCACTTAAGAAGTCTTTAGAAGAAGCTGGAGCTCAAGTTGAAATTAAGTAATTTCAATATATCCATTGGATACTAGGCGTCCCGATTTTCGGGATGCCTATTCCTATTTAATACTATATAATGCTAAAAATTAGTATTTGTTTTATTTAAAATCTTTTAGCCTTGGCAACAAATAGCAAAACAAACGAGAGAATAAATTTTGCAGTAAGCAAAAAAATATTTGAGTATCCTGACTTTCTGGATATTCAATTACAATCTTTTCAAGAGTTTTTCCAATTAGAAACAACTCCTGAAAATAGAAATCGTGAAGGCCTATATAAGGTATTTTCTGAAAACTTCCCAATAACTGACTCTCGTAATCAGTTCGTTTTGGAATTTCAAGACTACTTTATTGACCCTCCAAGATATACTATTGAAGAATGTATTGAAAGAGGTTTGACTTACTGTGTGCCATTAAAAGCAAAGCTTAAACTTTATTGTACAGATCCTGAACACGAAGATTTTGAAACAATCGTTCAAGACGTTTATTTGGGTACAATACCTTACATGACTCCTAAAGGATCTTTTGTTATCAATGGAGCCGAAAGAGTTATCGTATCTCAATTACACAGATCTCCAGGTGTGTTCTTTGGTCAAACCAGACACGCTAATGGAACTAAATTATATTCAGCCAGAATTATTCCTTTTAAAGGATCTTGGATGGAGTTTGCTACAGACATTAATAATGTCATGTATGCTTATATTGACAGAAAGAAAAAATTACCTGTTACTACGTTATTCCGCGCTATCGGATACGAAACAGATAAAGATATATTAGAAATTTTTGGCTTAGCAGACGAAGAGAAAGCAACAAAAGCTAATTTGAAAAAATTAGTTGGACGTACGCTTGCTGCTCGTGTTTTAAAAAGCTGGGTAGAAGATTTCGTGGATGAAGATACAGGAGAAGTTGTTTCTATTGAACGTAATGAAGTATTATTAGATAGAGAAAGCCTTTTGGAAGAAGAACACGTTGATTTGATTCTGGATGCAGGTGTGAAAACAATCATTCTTCACAAAGAAGATTTTGCATCAAATGATTTTTCTATCATCTTCAATACGCTTCAAAAAGATACTTCTAACTCCGGTAAAGAAGCAATCGAACATATTTACAGACAATTAAGAAATGCTGAACCGCCTGATTACGAGACGGCAAAAAGTGTATTCGAAAGATTATTCTTCTCTGATGCTCGTTATGACTTAGGTGAAGTAGGTCGTTTTAGAATTAATAAAAAACTTAACTTAGAGGATACTGAAGATTCAAGAGTGTTAACTAAAACTGACATTATTAAAATCGTTAAGTATCTAATTGAACTAATCAACTCTAAGGCGGATGTGGACGATATCGACCACTTATCCAATAGACGTGTTAGAACTGTAGGTGAACAATTATATTCTCAATTCGGTGTTGGTTTAGCTAGAATGGCTAGAACTATACGTGAAAGAATGAATGTTCGTGATAACGAAGTATTTACTCCTATTGACTTAATTAACGCGAAGACATTGTCTTCAGTTATTAATTCATTCTTCGGTGTGAATCAGTTGTCTCAGTTCATGGACCAAACGAATCCTCTTGCAGAGGTAACGCACAAGCGTAGATTGTCTGCATTAGGTCCAGGTGGTTTATCTAGAGAAAGAGCAGGATTTGAGGTACGTGACGTTCACTATACTCACTATGGTCGTTTGTGTACTATCGAAACACCAGAAGGACCAAACATTGGTTTGATTTCTTCTTTATGTGTGTTTGCGAAGGTAAATAAGTTAGGTTTCATCGAAACTCCTTATAGACAAGTTACAAACGGACGTGTTAATTTACAAGACGAACCAATTTATCTTACAGCTGAGGAAGAGGATGATCAAATGATTGCTCAATCTAATACACCTGTTGATGATAAAGGTAAGTTTTCTGAACCTGCCGTTAAAGCTCGTTTGGAAGGTGACTTCCCAGTTGTTCCACCAGAGGAAATTAATTTGATGGATGTAGGTACGAATCAAATTGCTTCGATTGCCGCATCTTTAATTCCTTTCTTAGAACATAATGACGCTAACCGTGCATTGATGGGGTCTAACATGCAACGTCAAGCGGTACCATTGTTGAAGCCACACGCTCCGATAGTTGGAACTGGAATTGAACGTTTAATTGCTAGAGATTCACGTGTTTTAATTAATGCGGAAGGTAACGGAGTTGTTGAATATGTAGATGCGAACGAAATTAAAATTCGCTATGATTGGACAGAAAGTGATAAGCTAGTTAGCTTTGAAGATGAGTTGAAGACCTATAATTTGACAAAATATCAGAGAACGAATCAAGGAATGGTGATTAACTTGAAGCCGATTGTTAAGAAAGGTGACAAGGTAACTAAAGCACAAGTTCTTTGTGAAGGTTATGCAACAGAAAGTGGAGAGCTAGCATTAGGTCAAAACTTAAAAGTTGCTTTCATGCCTTGGCAAGGATATAACTTTGAGGATGCTATTGTGATTTCTGAAAGAGTGGTTAGAGATGATATCTTTACATCTATTCATATTGATGAATATTCTATTGAAGTGCGTGATACGCGTCGTGGAATGGAAGAATTAACTTCAGATATTCCTAACGTTAGCGAAGAGGCAACTAAAGACCTTGACGAAAACGGAATGATTCGTATTGGAGCTGAAATTAAAGAAGGTGATATCCTTATTGGAAAAATTACGCCAAAAGGAGAAACAGATCCTTCACCAGAAGAGAAATTGTTGAGAGCTATCTTTGGAGATAAAGCAGGAGACGTAAAAGATGCTTCACTTAAAGCAGGACCATCTCTAAGAGGTGTTGTTGTAGAGAAAAAACTTTTCTCTAGATCAGTGAAAGATAGAAAAACTAAAGCACAAGATAAACCAGTTTTAGAAGCACTTGATGCTGATTATGAAAAGGATTTGTCAACGTTGAAAGATGTTTTGATTCAAAAATTGACACATATTTTAGAAGATCAAAAATCGGCTGGTATTTTTAATAATTACAAAGAAGAAATTATTAAGAAAGGAGCTAAGTTTTCTCCAAAAGCACTTTTTACAATTGACTATAACGTCATTAATCCATTAGACTGGACGGAAGACGCTACTGTTAATACTTTAGTGAGTCGTGTTATTCATAACTTTAACATTAAAGCAAACGATTTACTAGGAGCATATAAACGTAAGAAATTCCATATTTCTGTAGGTGATGAATTGCCATCCGGAATTATGAAATTAGCTAAAGTTTATGTGGCTAAGAAGCGTAAGTTGAAAGTTGGAGACAAGATGGCTGGTAGACACGGAAATAAAGGTATTGTTGCTAATATCGTTCGTGCAGAAGATATGCCATTCTTAGAAGATGGAACTCCAGTTGATATCGTGTTGAACCCATTGGGTGTACCTTCACGTATGAACTTGGGTCAGATTTATGAAACAGTCCTTGGTTGGGCAGGTCAGAAATTAGGAATTAAGTTTTCAACTCCGATTTTTGATGGTGCTACAATGGAAGAAATCAATGAATACACGGATAAAGCAGGAGTTCCAAGAACAGGAAAGACTTATTTATACGATGGTGGTACTGGAGATCGTTTCGATCAACCGGCAACAGTTGGTGTGATTTACATGCTGAAGTTATCTCACATGGTAGATGACAAGATGCACGCACGTTCAATTGGACCATACTCATTGATTACTCAACAACCTTTAGGAGGTAAAGCACAGTTTGGAGGTCAGCGTTTTGGTGAGATGGAGGTTTGGGCATTAGAAGCTTATGGTGCAGCTAATATTCTACGTGAAATCTTGACCATTAAATCCGATGATGTTATCGGTAGAGCTAAAGCTTACGAAGCAATTGTGAAGGGTGAAAATATTCCAGAATCTGGAATTCCTGAATCCTTTAATGTATTGTTACATGAATTAAAAGGGCTTTGCTTAAATGTGACTTTAGAATAATATTTTTAGAATTATAACAAGGGAAATAGAATGGCTTTTAAAAGAGAAACACCAAAAGGGAAGAGCAGCTTTGAAAAAATAATTATTTCATTAGCTTCTCCAGAAACAATTCTTGAACAGTCAAGCGGCGAGGTATTAAAACCAGAAACAATTAATTACCGAACATATAAACCGGAACGTGATGGTTTGTTTTGTGAGCGTATTTTTGGGCCTGTTAAAGATTATGAATGCCATTGTGGTAAATATAAACGTATACGTTACAAAGGAATTGTTTGTGATCGTTGTGGCGTTGAAGTAACTGAGAAAAAGGTACGTCGTGAAAGAATGGGACACATTTCATTAGTAGTTCCAGTAACACATATTTGGTACTTTAGATCGCTACCTAACAAGATTGGTTATATGTTAGGTTTACCGACTAAAAAATTAGACCAAATTATCTATTACGAAAGATATGTAGTTATTCAGGCAGGAATTGCGACAAATATGAAAGAGGATGCTCCTATTTCATATTTAGATTTCCTAACTGAAGAAGAGTACTTAGATATCTTAGAGACGTTACCAAAAGAGAATCAATACTTAGAAGATACTGATCCAAATAAATTTATCGCAAAAATGGGAGCTGAGGCTCTTCATGATTTGCTTAAACGATTGGATTTAGACACACTGTCTTATGATTTAAGAGATAAAGCGAATAACGAAACTTCTGTTCAACGTAAAAACGAAGCACTTAAGAGACTTCAAGTTGTTGAAGCTATGCGTGAGTCTAAACATCGTTTAGGAAATAATCCTGAATGGATGATTGTGAAGGTTGTTCCGGTAATTCCACCTGAATTAAGACCTTTAGTTCCATTAGATGGAGGACGTTTCGCAACTTCTGACTTAAATGATTTATACAGACGAGTTATTATCCGTAACAACCGTTTGAAGCGATTAATCGAAATCAAAGCACCAGAAGTAATTTTACGTAATGAAAAACGTATGCTTCAGGAAGCGGTTGATTCATTGTTTGATAACTCAAGAAAATCTTCAGCGGTTAAAACGGAATCAAACAGACCTTTGAAATCATTATCTGATTCATTAAAAGGTAAGCAAGGTCGTTTCCGTCAGAACTTATTAGGAAAACGTGTTGACTATTCAGCTCGTTCAGTAATTGTCGTTGGACCTAATTTGAAACTTCACGAATGTGGTTTGCCAAAAGATATGGCTGCTGAACTTTACAAACCGTTTATCATCCGTAAGATGATTGAACGTGGTATTGTGAAAACAGTTAAATCGGCAAAGAAAATAGTTGATAGAAAAGAGCCAGTAGTTTGGGATATCCTTGAAAATATCATGAAAGGACACCCTGTATTGCTTAACCGTGCTCCTACGCTTCACCGTTTAGGTATTCAAGCGTTTCAACCTAAAATGATTGAAGGAAAAGCAATTCGTCTTCACCCATTAGTAACAACGGCATTCAACGCCGACTTTGATGGTGACCAGATGGCGGTGCATTTACCATTAGGTAATGCTGCAATATTGGAAGCGCAACTATTGATGTTAGCTTCTCATAATATCGTAAACCCTGCTAACGGAGCACCTATTGCGGTACCATCACAAGACATGGTATTGGGATTGTATTATATCACTAAGCAGCGTTTCTCTTCTGAAGAGCATCCTGTTAAAGGTGAGAATGGTATTTTCTATTCTCCTGAAGAGGTGACGATAGCTTATAATGAAGGTAAATTAGATTTACATGCACACATTAAAGTTAAGACTTACGATTTAGATGAAAATAAAGTACCTACATTACAAATGATAGAGACTTCATGTGGACGTGTTTTATTTAACGAACTAGTACCTCACGAAGTTGGATTTATCAATGATGTGTTAACGAAAAAAGCACTTCGTAATATTATTGGTGAAGTATTAAAAGTTACAGGTACAGCGAGAACAGCTAAATTCTTAGATGAAATCAAGGATTTAGGATATAAAATGGCATTTAAAGGGGGACTATCTTTCAACCTTCAAGACATTATTATTCCTAAGGAAAAAGATGAATTCATTAAGAAAGCGAAAGAGGAAGTGGATGAGATTACCAATCATTATGAAATGGGTCTTATTACGAACAACGAACGTTATAACCAAATTATTGATATCTGGACACATACCAACTCTAAGTTGACGAATACTTTGATGAATCAATTACAAAATGATAATCAAGGATTCAACTCAATTTATATGATGTATGATTCTGGAGCAAGGGGTTCTAAAGAGCAAATTCGTCAACTTTCTGGAATGAGAGGATTGATGGCTAAGCCACAGAAATCTGGTGCGTCAGCACATCAAATTATTGAAAACCCGATTTTATCTAACTTTAAAGAAGGTCTTTCGATTCTTGAGTACTTTATTTCTACTCACGGTGCACGTAAAGGTTTGGCGGATACGGCTCTTAAAACTGCCGATGCTGGTTACTTAACACGTCGTTTGGTCGATGTTTCTCAAGATGTTATCATCAACAAAGAAGATTGTGGTACATTAAGAGGTTTAGTAGCTACGCCGTTAAAGAAAAATGATGAAATAGTTGAGACATTAAAAGAACGTATTGTTGGTAGAACGTGTGTTCACGACATCTTCCATCCTGATACAGAAGAATTAATTTTAACAAGTGGTGAATTAATTTCGGATGAAGTTGCTGATATCATTGAGGGTGCTGGAATCGAAGAAGTTGAAATTCGTTCAGTTCTTACGTGTGAGATGAGACGTGGTGTTTGTTCTAAATGCTATGGTGTCAACTTGTCAACGCATAGACCAGCAGAGCTTGGTGATGCAGTTGGTGTTGTTGCTGCGCAATCTATTGGAGAGCCAGGAACACAGTTGACACTTCGTACATTCCACGTCGGAGGTACAGCATCTAACCAAGCTGTAGTCAGTGAGTTGAAGGTTAAGATGAACGGTCAATTAGAAATGGATGAATTGCGAACATTAACAACAGATGGAGGAAAGACTATTGTTGTTGGACGTTCAGGTGAAGTGAGAATCATGGACCCTAAGAACAATTCTATCTTAATGCATGCTAACATACCGTATGGTTCTGAATTATTTATCACTGAGAATAAGACAGTGACAAGAGGTGAGGTTATCGCTAAATGGGATCCATATAATGCCGTTATCATTTCTGAAGCTGCTGGTAAAGTTGTTTTTGAAAATGTAATTGAAGGTATTACATTCCGTCAGGAGGTAGATGAGCAAACAGGATTTACGGAAAAAGTAATCGTTGAGACAAAAGATAAGAAGAAAACACCGTCTATTCAGATTGTTGATATTAAATCAGGAGAACTTTTACGTGAATATTCAGTTCCAATTAATGCCCACATCTCTATCAATGATGGTGATAAAATTAAGGCAGGAACGATTATTGTAAAAATCCCAAGAGTTTCAGGTAAAGCAGGAGATATTACCGGTGGTTTACCACGTGTGACAGAATTATTTGAAGCACGTAATCCATCTGATCCAGCTGTTGTTTCTGAAATTGATGGAGTTGTAGAATTAGGTAAGACGAAGCGTGGTAGTAGAGAAATCTTCGTTACTTCAAAAACGGGAGAAATGAAGAAATACCTAGCACCAACAGCGAAACATATCTTAGTACAAAAGAATGACTTCGTGAAAGCTGGACAACCGCTTTCTGATGGTTCAATTACGCCGAAAGATATCTTAGACATCGAAGGACCAACAAAAGTTCAAGAGTATATTGTTAATGAGATACAAGAAGTGTATCGTTTACAAGGTGTAAAAATTAACGACAAACATTTTGAAGTAATTGTTCGTCAAATGATGTTGAAAGTTGAAATCGTCGATTCTGGAGATACAGCATTCCTTGAAGGTCAGACTATTCATAAAGCTGACTTTATGGAAGAGAACGACAGAATTTATGGTATGAAGTATATCATAAACCATGGAGATTCAACGGAATTGAGAACAGGACAAATTGTTCCGGCTCGAAGACTAAGAGATGAAAACTCTAAGTTAAAGAGAGAAGATAAGCAGATTGTAGAATCTAGAGATGCTGTGCCTTCTACATCAAGACCAGTTCTTCAGGGTATTACACGTTCTTCACTTCAAACTAAATCATTTATCTCTGCCGCTTCTTTCCAAGAAACGACAAAGGTTCTTAATGAGGCAGCTATTTCAGGTAAAGAAGACTTCTTACTTGGAATGAAAGAAAATGTTATCGTTGGACATTTAATTCCGGCTGGTACTGGAGTTAGAAGTTTCCAGAGTTTAATCGTTGGATCTAAAGAAGATTTAGAAGCGATAAGCTAATTTTAAATAATTTTTAAAAATCCCCGATTGACTTTCATTCGGGGATTTTTTTTTAAAAATAAAATAATACCATTCATTTTATGGTTTTGTTTTTATATTTTCGTATAAAATTGAAACAATGGAAGATAATAACAATAAAGAAAATCAATTAAATATAGAATTGAATGAAGAAACAGCTAAAGGAGTTTATTCTAACTTAGCTGTTATAACACATTCCAAAGGTGAGTTTGTTACTGATTTTGTTCAAATGATGCCTGGAATGCCTAAAGCATTCGTTCGTTCACGTGTTATAATGAACGCAACAAATGCTAAGAAATTAATGCGTGCGTTAATTGAAAATGTCTCGAAATACGAACAAGCTTTTGGGGTGATTGAAGAGGATGGTTTTAACGCTCCTCCAATGAATTTCGGAACACCTTCAACGGAAGCATAATTTTTGTATCTTTTATACGTTTTTGTCGTATAAGTAAATTGAATTATTAAAAATTGAGAAAATGAAGTTGAAAAAATATCTAATGTTTCTAATTATTGCAGTTTTTGTAATAATTTCTGCTTGTAGTAAAAACACCGATCCAAAGCGATTTGAGAAAATTGTAACAAGCGCATCATGGAGAATAGCGAAAGCACAAATTAATGATAAAAATAAAACAGGAGATTTTAATAATTATATCTTCCGTTTTGAAGGTAACAAGGATTTAATTATTATCAAACCAGACATAGACACTCTTAAAGGTGCATGGACGAGAGGAAATGATAAAAAACCATTATTACTTTACATGATTATACCTCAAATATATCCTAATTTCATCACTTTTGATGACGACTGGGTAGTTACCTATTTAACGAAGGATGAGTTTAGAATAGAAAGAAATGGAGGTACAGCTGATGAATTTATTTTCAGAAAGAAGGTATAATCGAAAAAACAATAGTATTTTTGTGAAAAATAAGTGAGATGACTGATTTTTCAAAAGTTATTGGAGAAATTAAGGAAAAGTATTTTAAATTGGTGAACAAAAATCATCAACTAGCTACTTCTGTTTCCATGCTTCAAGAAGAATTACAAGAAAAAAACAATGAGATTCAACAATTAGAAATGGAGAGTCAATCATTGAAAACAAAAGTAGAGGAATCTCACACTCTAAATGAAACTGTTCAAAATGAATTGAATGCTCAAATTAAGCATTTAAAAGAACAAATTGAACAGTCAAGTAATGCTACTCAAGTTGATGTGAGTAGTGTTGTAAGGGAAATTGATGATTGCATTAATCTTGTAAAAAATAATTTATGAGTGATAAGGTATCTATAAAGGTTGTGGTTGCAGGAAGAACTTATCCATTGACGCTGAATAAAGGCGAAGAGGATAAGGTGTTGAAAGCTGCCGAAGATATCAATAAGTCCATTAAATTATTGCAAGAAAATTATGCAGTAAAAGATATGCAAGATTTATTAGCTATGACTGCATTACAGTTGGCTACTAAATCTTTTAAAAACACAGCACTTACTCCTTCTTCATCGGCGGATTCTATGCCAAATGAACAATTAGAAGAAGTAGGAAAACAATTAGAAGAACTGTTACATCAAATAGAACAGAGCGCTAACTAAGAGTAAAGCTTGATTTTTCATATCTCTGATTTCCCACATTTTTTCAATTGTTATTGAAAAGATAGTGGGCTTTTTTATTTAATTAACTAAAGAAAATGGAAGTATTATTTGTAATTATAGGAGTTGTCCTTGGTGGCGGTGGATATATGTTAATCCAAAACTCTCTATTGAAGAAGAAAAAAAATGTCATAATTAAAGAGGCAGAATTAGAAGCAGAAACAATAAGAAAAGATAAGATTCTTCAAGCGAAAGAAAAGTTTTTTAAGCTGAAGGAAGAACACGAGCAGACAATTAAGAATAGAGAACGTAAGATGCAGTCCTCTGAAGATCGCATTAAAGGAAAAGAAAAGAATTTATCCGTTAAAACGGAAGAAGTTGCACGAAAAGAGAAACAGTTAGATAAATTGAAAGAAGATATTGAACAGAAGGTTCATGCTTTCGAAATTCGTAATCAAGAACTGGAAAAACTTCAGAATAAACGCGTAACAGAATTGTCTCGTATTAGTGGAATGACTCCTGATGAGGCTAAAAGCTCGATGATGGAAGCCTTAAAAGATGAAGCACGAACAGGTGCAATGGCTCATATTAAAGAAATCGTAGAAGAAGCTAAGTTAAGTGCTAATAAAGAAGCACGAAAAGTAGTCATTCAAACCATTCAGCGTGTTGCTACAGAGCAAGCAATTGAAAATGCAGTTACCGTTTTTAACATTGAATCAGACGAAATAAAAGGACGAATTATTGGACGTGAAGGTAGAAATATACGTGCAATCGAAGCGGCAACTGGTGTCGAAATTATTGTTGACGATACGCCTGAAGCAATTCTATTGTCATGCTTCGATCCAATTAGAAGAGAAATTGCGCGATTAGCATTGCATCAATTAGTATCTGATGGTCGTATTCACCCTGCTAGAATTGAAGAGGTGGTAGCGAAAACAAAGAAGGCATTGAATGATGAGATTATAGAAACAGGTAAAAGAACTTGTATTGACCTTGGAATTCATGGATTACACCCTGAGTTGACGCGTATTGTTGGTAGAATGAAATACCGTTCTTCTTATGGTCAAAACTTACTACAACACTCTAGAGAAGTAGCGAATCTTTGTGCTATCATGGCGGCTGAATTAGGTTTAAATGTGAAACTAGCTAAAAGAGCAGGATTACTTCATGATATTGGAAAGGTTCCAGAAGACGAACCAGAATTACCACATGCTATCTTAGGAATGCAGCTAGCGGAGAAATATGGTGAAAAAGCAGAGGTTTGTAACGCGATTGGTGCTCACCATGATGAAATAGAGATGAACACATTACTTGCTCCTATTATTCAGGTTTGTGATGCTATTTCAGGAGCAAGACCAGGGGCAAGACGAGAAGTGATGGAATCGTATATCAAACGATTGAAAGATCTTGAGAACCTTGCTTTGTCTTATGAAGGTGTGAGTAGTGCTTACGCTATTCAAGCCGGAAGAGAATTACGTATTATGGTGGAAGCTGAAAAAGTAAACGATGGTAAAGCAGATGAGTTATCATTTGAGATTTCACAACGCATTCAAAATGAGATGGTTTATCCAGGTCAAGTGAAGATTACAGTTATTCGTGAAAAACGTTCTATAAATTTCGCTAAGTAAATTAGCACTAATCTTAAATAAATAAAAACCAGATAAGTCATTGATTTATCTGGTTTTTTCGTTAATTGTCTTTTAATAGATCAATCCGCTTCGAAATAAACTTCTTCTACTAATTGACAAATGATATGACCAACGAGAATATGGCTTTCTTGAATACGCGGAGTGTTGTTGGATGGGATGTCAATTAAAAACTGACAAAGGTCACGCATTAATCCACCTTTCAATCCAGTAAATCCAATCGTAATAACACCTTTCTTTCTTGCGGCTTCAATGGCATTGACAATATTCTTAGAGTTTCCAGAAGTAGAAAGACCAATTAGAATGTCACCCTTGTTCATGATGCCCTCCACGAGTCGAGAATAAACGACATCAAAACTGTAATCATTAGCAACTGCTGTCATATAGGAAGTATTGCAGTGTAATGCCTCAGCAGGAAGTGCTTTTCTATCTAAATAAAAACGTCCAGTAAATTCCGCGGCAATATGTTGTGCATCAGAAGCGCTACCACCATTACCACATAAGTAAACACGATTTCCGTTTCTAAAAGCTTCCGTAATTATTTGACTGCAATCTATTATGGTACGAATCAATGTTTCGTTTTCTAAAATCAATTGTTTCGTGTCAATAGAGGCTTGTATAAGTTGTCTTACTTTTTCCATAAAATGAATTCTAATGCTAAAATACCAATTTAAAGTAAAGCACTATTTATTTTAGAGAAAAATAATCGGTTGATTAAATATCGATCATAGCTTGGGCTAAACGTTCCCACGAATAATTTTGTTTCTCTTGATGTAAAAATGGAATGAAATGAGATTTTCCTTGCTGAGCAAATAATAACATCGCTTCAGCTATCGCTTCAATGGTCGGTTCGACAGCATAGCCAGCTTTCAAATGAGGTACTTGATTTTCTAAACCGCCAACCTTTGTGACAATCATTGGAACCTCAAAATGATAGGCTAGTGGAGTAACACCGCTTTGAGTTGCATTACGATAAGGCTGAATAAGAACATCACAAGAACTCAAGAAATACTTAACTTCTGAATCCGGGATATATTGATTAAACAATAGAATATTGTCTTTCAAACTTAGTTTTTCAATTAATTGAAGGTAGGGTTTTTCATCGTCGTAAAATTCACCAGCAATAACCAGTTTAAATGGTCTCGTACTATTCTTTTTATAGATAGACAGCGCTTCAATCAATAAATCTAATCCTTTGTATTTTCGAATAAACCCAAAGAATAGAAATAAATCTTCGTTCTTCGGAAGTTTCAAATATTCTTTTGCCGCTTCTTCTTCAACAGCATCTCCGAAGTTGTCATAGATTGGATGATAAATGAGTGATTTTGGCTTTTTGCTGTCGAACTGCTCTAAATCAGCTTTTACCTTTTCACTCATCGCGACAAATGCATCGCATGCTTTTACAAAGTACTTTGTTAATGCAACATCTCCAATTCGCTGTTCGTGAGGAATAGCATTGTCACATAAACAGACAATCTTCGTTTGTTTATTTTTTTTGATTTTTCTTAATATAGTTCCTAAAGCAGGACCCATAAATGGTAACCAATAGCGTACGATTACCAAGTCCGGTTGCTCATTTTTTAATTGACTTCCTACTTTCAACCAATTGAATGGATTAACGGAATTAATTAAAGGTCGAACTCGAATGTCGTCATCTTGTACTTCTGTTGAGAATTGCGTTTTACCAGGGAACAAAAAAGAAGGATATTGTAAATGGAAGGAAATAATTTCACAATCATGACCTAAATCTACGAATGCTTTTGCCAAACGATGATTTGACTTAGAAATACCACCTCTTAACGGATAACCAGGACCAATAATGACAATTTTCATTTTTCTTATTTACGATTCAAAAATAACAAAACAAAATTCAAATGGGCACTTAATTGTCGGGATATGTGTTGATAGCAATTTATTTATAATTAAAATGGGCTTTTTAATAGAATATCTTTG
>JBEBRN010000047.1:0-23304 GCA_040394775.1 Taishania pollutisoli | reverse complement strand
TTAAACGAGAAGCGTATTAAAGAAGCGAAAGTTGTTATTGCTAATAAGAAAGAGATCTTAGATGAGACAAATGATAAGCTTACAGGTGTTAAAGAAATACTCGCTCAGAAGCAATCTGAATTAGATGCGATTATTCAAGAGACGCATGAAGATGAAGAGAAATTAATGGGGAAATCTAAAAAAGCTATGGCTAAAATTGATGACCGTTTATTATCAGCATACACTAGCTTGAGAAACAATGTTCACAACGGATTAGCTGTTGTAACAATTGATCGTAGCTGTTGTGGAGGATGTTTTAATAGAATTCCACCTCAACGTCAATTGGATATCCAGTCAAAAAGAAAGATTAATGTGTGTGAGCACTGTGGAAGAATTATCGTTCCCTTTGAAGATTAATTAGATTATATCACTATATTTATAAGGATGACTGTTAAGTCATCCTTTTTTTTTATTTTAAAGATTATGGAATCAAAGAAAACATTAGTCGTAGGAGCGAGCACAAAGCCTGAGCGCTATGCGTACAAGGCCATCGTTAAACTGTTAGATTATCAACACGAAGTGATAGCTTATGGTAATAGAGAAGGGGTTGTGAATGGTGTAGAGATTGAAACAATATGGAATCCTGATTGGAAAGTCGATACCGTTACTTTGTACGTTGGCCCAGCGAATCAAACTGTTTTAATGGATGATGTTGTTGCATTAAAACCGAATCGCGTTATTTTTAATCCAGGTACAGAAAACGTTGTCTTTTATGATAAATTAGAAGCGGCAGGTATTCCTTATGAGGAAGCTTGTACTTTAGTTTTGTTATCAACTGACGCTTATTAAAGGCATAAAAAAAGCCCTTAAAAAAGGGCTTTGAAAATTGTTGTAACGTTTTATAATTCCGAACCTTTGTACTTACGAACTCGCATTCCTTTTACTTTTCCGTTAGGTGTCATCACTTTTCGTTTGTCAAATCCTGGTTTTGAAAAAAGACTATAATATCCAATACATAATTCATGAGAAGTTCCCATACCTGTTGCTTTAGAGAAGGGAGGTGTTTCAAAATCATATGAAATTCTCATTCCAAAATCAAATTGGTACCCAATTCTTGCGTGAACACTGCTCTTTGTTTTATATCCTACTCCTACAATGATAGAACTATTAAATAGTGCATTCATGTCAATTAATAAATTAAAAGGAGCGCCTCCAGTGGCTCTGATGAGAACTGCAGGCATTAATGAGAAATATTTATTCACTTCAAAGTTGTATGATCCACTAAGGTAAACGCTTGAGAATTGTGTTTTCCATCGTGAATCAGCATCTACTACTGAATTGGCGAAAAATCTTGGGAAAGATACGTTTACTGTTAAGTTTTTAGATTGCAAAGAAGCTCCAAATCCAAAATTCACACCTTTAATAGAACGTTCTGCACCAAAAACTGGATCAGCCATCGATTGAGCAGTATAAGATGATGGATTGAACGACTGTTGGTAATAATTGACATTTAATCCAATACCTACCGCCATGTAATTGTTTATCCAAGCATGATATACATAATTAACACCTGCCTCAAATAAATTAAATTTAGACATGTTTTGGTTATTGACTGTCAAACCAATTCCATGATTTTTATGTAAGTGATAGGATGTGTTAAAATAACCATCTTGCGGTGAGCCCGGCTGACTTAAATACTGCATTCTGTAAAGTAGCGTCGCTCTAAACTCTGTTTGAATATCCATGTATCCTGGGTTAAATGTTTCAGGATTTGTTAGATAATGATTGAACAACAAACGATTTTGAGCAATAGCACCAAACGAAATAACAGCTAATAAAATAGTAAAGTAAAGTTTTCTCATCTCTTTATGGTTAATTTTCCAGAATGTTTTCTATTTAATGTGTCAATGAGTGTATAGTAATAAACTCCATCGGGTAATTTTTGCCCAATAAGCACCATACCAGCATTCGAACGTCCATAAAATTCATTTTGATAATTGGGATTACTGTAAACTAAGTCACCCCAGATGTTATATACTAATAAGGTGGAATTAGGAAAGTACTGAATATTATCAATTACAAAAAACTCATTATGTCCATCATCATTTGGACTTATAAAATCGTAAAATCGTAATGAATCGGCGTAAAAAGAAGTTTCGGTGACAACAATAGAATCTTCTTCATCGACTGTTTGCCCGTAAATAAATCCAGTTGAAGTAGCTAAGCAAAGGACAAAAGTAAACAAGTATCGCATAGGTGTTTTTTTACAAATATAACGGGATATTTCTTGGCTAGGAGAATATACCTTAAAATTCTTTTTTAAAATATATATGTTAATTACTTTTTGTATTGGAGTTGACTAGTTCTAATGCTAGTGTAAGTTGCTCATTTGCTGAAAGATTGGTATTGTCAATCACGATAGCATCAGCCGCTTTAATAAGTGGAGAATCACTTCTGTTGGTATCTAAATAATCCCTTTCTATAAGATTTGCCTTTACGTCTTCTACTGTTTCTATTAACTTGGCATTCGTTTGCTTTAGTTCATCATAACGTCGCTGAGCACGAACATCTGGAGAAGCAGTAAGAAAGAATTTAATGGATGCGTGAGGAAAGACCACAGTTCCAATATCACGTCCATCTAATACAACATCCACTTTTTGGGCTAGTTTTCGTTGCTCGGCTACTAACTTTTTCCGAACCAAACTATTCGAAGCAACTTTTGAAACATTTGCATTTACCTCTATCGTGCGTATTTCTTTTTCGATGTTTTTTCCATTTAGAAGGATAATGGGATTTTGTGATGAATTAGTGTCGAAAGAAACATTAATCAACGGGAGGTGGGCTTCCAAAGCAGCTGTGTTAATTTCACCATCCTCATTGAATAAATTATTCTCAATAACATAAAAAGTTACAGCGCGATACATTGCTCCAGTATCGATGAATAATAAGTTTAATGATTTAGCTAATAACTTGGCTAACGTACTTTTTCCACAACTAGAATATCCATCGATGGCTATAATTAATTGCTCGCTTTTTTCCGCCATTGATCAATATTTGTTGAAAATGTAAACATATTTTGCATCCCAGCAGCTGAGTAAAAGTTAATACCATAATCTAGTGAAAAGCGTTTGAAATTAAGCCCTGCACCGAATGAAAAACCTGCTAGCCCTGGGCGACTTTTTACTCTTAGTGTGGTTCTTTGATAAATATTAAAAGCCGACCGAATATGAACGATTTTTCCAAATAACATTTCTAGTTGAAAAGTGAAATGTTGTGCTAATTTCATTCCGAAGTTGTTGGGTTTTGGAAATATAGTATCGTTTGTTAAGGGATCGTAAGTAGGTTTTGTATTCGGGTCATAATAACTGATGTCCCATTTTTGAAGATGGTGAATCAACATGCTAAATCGGAAAGGAGCATGTTTAAGTCGATGACTAATTCCGAATTGTAAATCGATAGGAAGATTAGAACGTTCAGTTTTTGTGTAATTCTTTAGCTGATAACCAACGTTTTTAGCCACAACAGTTAGTAAAAGATTAGCTTTCTTTTCGTAGTAACTCGCTGCTAGATCAACAGAAACGCCTAAAGCAACATACCTGTCCAGCTGAGATAATAGAAAATTAAAATTAGCACCGATTGCCATTTTCTCATTTAGTTTATACGATGTTCCTACACCTAAAATGTAATCGCTAGGGTGAAATTTTCCTATGTTATATCCCAGTTCATCCATTCTGTCTTGACTGCCATAACTGACGTAACGAATACTAGCAGCTGAATTAAACTTCTCCCCAAACTTCCTACCATAAGCCGCCATTCCGAAATTCAAGCCACTCGGAAGAAAGCCATGACTAAAGCTTGCTTGATTATGCATTGAAGAATTATATAAGGAAGGATTGCTAATTCCTAAATTAACATCTTGGTCGATAGCGGTAATAAAATTTGTTCCAAGACCATTTGAACGCGCATTAAATGCCATCTCCAGTATAGGAAAAGCATAATTACCACCTATTTGTGAAAAGGTAGTAAAACTATAAAAACAGCAAATGAAAAATATAAGTTTTCTCATGAATCAAACAATCAACGCAAAATAACGCATAATATTTTAATTCTGAAACTTAAGGTGAGAATCTGAATGTATTATTTAAGTGATTATAAAATGTCTAAAAGACAGTTATTAAAAATAGTATGATTTTGTTTATTCCATTAACTTCGATTTCCTATTTCAATGACTTCTAAATTTTGAATTTTATCGTTGTCAATTTCGAATCGTATAAGTGTTTTAACTTTATGAAATCCTTTGTTTCCACACGCTCCAGGGTTCATCCATAATAAATTAAAAACAGGGTCTTTTTGAACCAAAAGAATATGCGAATGACCACATATAAATAAGTTTGGGCGATGTTCTTGGAGCAATGGATATACGTTTTTTGAATATTTTTGTGGACGCCCAGCAATATGCGTTATTAAAACTTTGACATCTTCGCATCTAAATACTGTGAAAAGTGGTAGTTCACTTCTTATTTCTGTACCGTCAATGTTCCCATAAACGCCTCTGACTGGTTTGAATTTTTTCAGTTGGTCAATGACATCAATAGTACCCACATCTCCTGCATGCCAAATTTCATCCACATCTTTAAAATAATGAAATATTTTGGGGTCTAAATCCCCATGCGTATCTGAAAGTAATCCAATTTTTTTCACACTTTAAAAGTAATCATTAATCAATAATCACAATGATTAGTGGCGCAAAAAAGCACTATTTTGAATTATTTTCATTTTAGATTGTATCCTAGAACAAGCCAAATATTCAACAAGATTTAGACTTTATTCATTTATGATTTAAAAAATATAGTATATTTGTGTTGTAATCTGAAAAATAGATTAATATTACTCTATGAATTCGTTATAAAATTGATTATGAATTTAACCTTACGTAAACTTTTTGGACTAGTATTTATTGTTTTAGCTTTAAATTCCCCGTTGAATTTAAGGGCTCAAGATGTTCACTTTTCCCAAATGTATTATTCTCCATTGAATTTAAATCCTGCATTATCTGGAATTGACAATCCAATTACCGCAGTTGTGAATTTTAGGACGCAATGGAAAGCTGTTGCCACGCCCTATAATACGATTGGGTTTTCAGTGGATGCAAGATTAAATGAGAATAAACGTGATAAAAAAGGAATTTTTGCCATGGGAATTAACTTCTTTAATGACCAATCTGGGGATGTTAAAATCTCAACGACTACAGCAAGTGCGAGTTTTGCTTATCATCTTATTCTTAATCGTAAAAGTACATTAGGTGCAGCGGTTTATGGTGGGTTCGGAAGTCGTTTTATCAATACAGCTGCTGGTAGATGGGGAAATCAATTTGATGGAATGCAATACGATGCTTCTTTACCTTCCAATGAGTATTTCATGACAGACCGTTTTTCATATATGGATGTTGGTGCTGGTATGGTTTACCGTTATCGTTCTAGTGAGTCTTATATGACCAAGAATGATTCAAAACAATTTACAGCTGGATTTGCAGTATACCATTTGAATAAACCTAATTACTCTTTTATCAATACTAATGATGACAAGTTGTATATGCGTTTTTCTGTATTTGCTAATTCCTTAATTGGGTTTGATAATTCTAACTTTTCATTAATGCCAGCTGTTTATTTTCAGAAGCAAGGACCTTCTAACGAAATATTGTTTGGAACGTATGGAAGATATATGTTTCAACGACTTTCATCTATTACTGGATTTAATAAAGGAATGTACTTATCACTTGGATTGTTTTATAGAGCTATGGATGCCATGGTTGTGAAAACAATGTTTGAATGGGAAGACTTTTCTTTAGGTCTTTCTTATGACGTAAACATGTCAACATTAACACCAGCATCGAATGCTAGAGGTGGTATGGAAATATTTGTTAAGTACGGATTAACGAAGGGTTACGCTGGAAGAAGAACGAAGATTTAATAAACAATAAGATTAGAGATATTAAAAAGGAGCAATACTATTGCTCCTTTTTTTTGTGGTAGTATTTTAACTACAAGTAATCGATTAGGCTCTCTAAAGCGATGCCTCTAGAGCCCTTAAGGAGAATAAAGTGATTGATTGTCTTATGTGCCTTCAAATGCGTTATAAATGCTTCTTTAGTAGAAAAGAAATAATCACTTGATCCCTGATGCTTGTAAAAATTCTCTCCAATAAAATAGGTTGGAATTCTAGTAGAGTTTGCAAGTGAGCATATCTGTTCGTGCTCTTTATAAGATTCCTCTCCTAACTCAAACATGTCACCTAAAATCATCATTTTGTTTTCTCGTTCAACTTTAGCAAAACTAGTAATTGCAGACTTCATGCTTGAAGGATTCGCATTATAAGCATCCATTATAAGCTCATTGTTTTCAGTGCTCTGCAATTGAGAACGATTATTTTCATTCTTGTACGTTTCTATTCCTGTATTAATCGACTTTTCATCTACTTTAAAGTATGCTGCAACAGTAATGGCTGCTAATAAGTTATAAAAGTTGTATTCT
The DNA here is from genome assembly GCA_040394775.1 of Taishania pollutisoli. Classification (GTDB taxonomy): domain Bacteria; phylum Bacteroidota; class Bacteroidia; order Flavobacteriales_D; family Crocinitomicaceae; genus 40-80. The sequence continues at coordinate 16,795 of JBEBRN010000047.1, read as the reverse complement.
CCGATAATCTGTGTTTCAATAGTTGGACTACTGTAGGACGATGATTTCCAGCTTAAATGGATGAATGGTGTCAATTTATCTAAGTTTCCCACTATGTCTGCATTCTGATCATTTTTACCAGAGTAGAAAAGTGTCTTTACATTATTGGGTAGATTATTTATTAAAATCGCATCATCCTTATTCACAAATAAGGTTCCATGATTCTTGTTCACTGATTTATAAAGTGCAGTCTTCGTCTCTATAACACCTTCAATATTCTTAAATCCTAATAAATGCGCTTTCCCAATATTACTAATGATACCATAATTTGGCTTGGCAATATCACATAACTCTTGAATATCTCCTGGATGATTTGCTCCCATTTCAATAATGGCCATTTGATGCTCTTGTTTTAGTTTTAGGAGTGTTAATGGAACGCCAATATGATTGTTTAGATTACCAGCTGTGTATAGGATGTTATATGTTTGAGAGAGTAGATGAGCTGTTAATTCTTTAGTGGTAGTTTTTCCATTACTGCCTGTAATACCAATGATGGGAATATTAAATTTTGTTCGATGATAATTGGCTAGTTGTTGTAAAGTAACCAAACAATTATCTGTAATAAAAGTTTTTCCTTCAATATGATATTCCTCTTCGTCAATTAATACATAATTAGCTCCTTTCTCAAGAGCTTCTGAAACAAATTGATTACCATTATAATTTTGTCCCTTTAGGCAAATAAATAAATTGCCCTTCTCAATTGATCTTGTATCTGTTGATACACCAGAGCACGCTAAAAATATTTTGTAAATTTCTTCCATAAAAAAACCCATCCTTTTGGATGGGTCTAATTTACTATTTTAAAATTATTTTTTACTTTTTTTACCGTAATAATTCATTCCAGTAGGACTTCCAACTCGATCCATTGCACATCGGAAACCAATGGTTGCTGTTGATTTAGCTTCATCTAGGTATCGTCTGTTTGAACCAACTAACCAATATGCTCTATCTCTCCATGAACCACCTTTGTAAACTCTAGACTTGTCAGAGATTAATGTTGTTGGCCAAGAGGTTGAACTCTTACCTTTAAACTCTGTCCCATCTAAGTAATATGATTCAAATTGATTTTGATACATGATTAAGTTTGGATCTCTTTGACCTTCACTAATCTGTCTTTTTACGTCATCATTATTATAGTAAATAGAAGATTCTAAATCACCATCTAAATAGTCAATGTAATCTGCCTTTCTATAGTTTAATCGTCCGATGTTTTCTTCTTCCACTACATTTCTATACTTTAGTTTACCTGGAGTATTGATAATAAAAGATGAAAAACCTTGTCTTAACATCGTAATGATTTCATAATCGTATTCGTAATCGATACCTTCTCTTAATGCATCTGCAAACAATCCATCAACTACTTCACTTTGAATTAATTCAGATGCTTCTAAGTAGAATTTATCATTTTGTAATGCTACCGCTGAATCTAATAATGTATTGATCTGAGAAAGTAAATCTAATTCAACTGTATCTTTTGCGATATCCAAAGTGTTTACAGCAACTTCCTCCTCTTCATTATCAATATCGGTTGTATCTATTTCTGCATTCTTAGCATTTCTAGCTGCTTTTGCTTTTCTAGATGAATAAACTTGATCGGGAGCACCTCCTTCTTTATAAGCATTTCTAGATTGTACTTGCATTTTAATACCTACAGGCAGTAAAGTGTCAGACAAATCGTGCTCTCTAGCAGAGATACGTTGGTAACGTACACGTTCAAATTCGTTTACATATTCTTTTAATCCGTGAACATCATATAGAACTTGTCCTATTTTTTGATCTACTTCTCCAGCATTGTTTAATTGCTTTGTTTTGAAAACATTTCCTCTAAATGGACGGAATTCATCATAATCTTCAGATGTTAATGGTCTGTACACATCCATTACCCATTCTGAAACGTTACCAGCCATATTGTAAAGACCATAATCATTTGGCCAATAAGCTGTAACTGGTGCAGTTACATCAGCTCCATCATTTAAATGACCAGCAACTCCCATGTAATCTCCACGTCCTCTTACAAAGTTAGCTCTAATAGCTCCTTGTGAGTTTCCTTCGTCCATACGTACCCAGTGGCCATTCCATGGATAAAGTTTACGCTCTCGAATAACTTCAGAATTTGGATCTAAATTTCCAATTAATCCATAAGATGCAAATTCCCATTCCGCTTCAGTTGGTAGACGGTAGCGAGGTAATAAGATACCATCTTCCATCTTAACAATACGTTTACCTAATGATTTTCCAGTTGCTTTTGAAGGATCAAGGTTTTGTAAATTTCTTACAGTACCATCACGTCCTTCTTCTGCACCATACTGTCCTGCTAAGTATGCTTCTGTATCAAATACTTCTGCATCTGTTTGCTGTAAGTTAGGTTCCATGATTCCTTCACGTATTAAAATATATTCGTTAATACGGTCCGTTCTCCATTTACAAAAGTCATTTACTTGTAACCAAGATACACCTACAACAGGATAATCTCTATAAGCAGGGTGTCTAAGATAATAATCGACATATTTCTCATTAAATGCTAAAGGTGATCTCCAACATAAGGTATCAGGTAATGCATTTTTATACACCATAGGATACGTTACATCGTATACTCTTTGAATCCAATAAAGATATTCTAACCAATGAAAGTTAGTTACCTCTGTTTGATCCATATAAAATGAAGACACAGTTACTCTAGCAGGACGATTGTTGTTGTCGAACATTACGTCTTGCTCACTTCTTCCCATAGTGAAAGTACCACCTTCTACTAAAATTAACCCAGGACCAGTTTCTTGGTCTAAGAAAGGGAATTTCTGAAAGCCTCCATTGTTGGGGTTGTTATATTCCCAACCTGTAGCTGTTGAATACTCTCTTCCACAAGAGAATATCAATAAAGCCATCGCTACAAAAGATAAATATTTTAAAACCTTCATATTACTTGTTTGATTTTTCAAAAATACATTAATTATAACGTAAACAATTTAATTTGGTTACATTTTATTAGAAAGATGGACATGAAATCGTTCTCCATTGTCTTGCTTTCGTTTTACATGGAATTGTATATCCTAAAGATACTTCATGAGATCCACCTGAATTTTGGTTATTCAATTTAGATACTGTGACATCATAACTATATCCTAATCTAAATGAACCTGTGTTTAATCCAAATGTCAAAATGAACGCATCTTTATTTCTAAACCAAGCACCTGCTGTAAATATATTATATTTTATATACATACCAACATTCACTTCCATGAACCCTTGTTGATACTGTACAATAACATTTGGCATTAATGAAACAGGATTGACCGTTTTTGATTTTCCGCCTAATTTAATCTCTGCACCTGCATGTGCTGTATAGCGCATTGGTAATTTTGATTTCACACCTCGAATAATCGATTCGTCTGGCATATTGAGATGATGTACTGCAATTCCTCCAAAGAAATATTGATTAAAAAACAATGCACCTGCAGAAGCATCAAAGAATCCACGGGTTGGACCTCTAGGAACGTCTCCAGTGGCATAGATGAATCCTCTTCTTGGATCAATCATATCACCAAAAGTTAATTTATCCCAATCTAAAAACTTCTGATACCAAGCTGCTCTTGCACCAAAAATTAGTGATGATTTCCTTGAAACCTTTAAATGATACGAATACATTAGACCCAACATAGAAGTGTTGATAGTTCCAGAACCTTGTTGGTCATGGGTAGCAATCACTCCAATTCCACCACTTAATTTATCGAAGAACTGGTCATAAGACAAGCTATAAGTAACATAGTTGGCGGATAGATTAGGCCACTGATTTCTGTAATTGGCATTAAATCTAGGGCATCTCGCTGTGCCAGCGAATGCGGGATTTAAATAGATTGGGTTAGCATAAAATTGCGTAAAATTGGGGTCTTGACCCACAACATCTTGAACGCAAAATATCAAGCTTAACACAATAATAAGTAAGTAATTATTCTTCTTCATTCAATTTGAAAAAAGCAAATTTATACTAAGTGAAACGAAATTATAGTGACAATGTTACAAAAAAAAAGTAATTTAAACACACGTTTTGTGAAAATAGATATAATAATCAATTTTGTTTTGCGTTCTAAACCTTATTATTGTCGATATTTGTTCATAATTATTCAATGAGACCCTTTAAATGTTAAAAAGACTTGTTTTTTATTTTTTTATTTTTTTTAGTGTAAGTTTTGCATATTCTCAGAATTTTCCTTCAAAACAAGATATTTCTTGGGGAATATCCTATGAAATTCAAGTAGATGAAGGTAAAATTACAATACCCAATTGTCAATCTTGTCAGCTATTAAATGAAATTCCCTATTTTTCTATTAAGTTAGATATAAGTTCTACGAATAATTTATCGTTGGCAGTTACTAGCTTTAATGTGGCTCCTTTATCTTCTAATGAACTTAAGTACCTTTCGGAGTATAAACACAAGATTCCTACTTCACCTTCATTTAATATTTATCCTTCCGTTAGTAATGGCGTTGTAAGTTATATGTTAGAAGGTATTCCTTTTGTAGTGAGTAATGGTGTTATTAAAAAAATAGTTGAATTTAATTATACAATTACTGAAAAAGCTGTTCCATTCAAGTCTAAAAGTTTTGTAACATCATCCGTACTTGGAGATCCTTCTAAAAGATGGTACAAAATGGCCATTTCTAAAGATGGGATTTATAAGATAGATAAAGCATTTTTATCCTCTATTGGCATTAATGTAGCACAACTAAACCCAAAGCACATTAATATATATGGAAATGCATCAGGAAGACTTCCTATATTGAATAGTGCTTATAGACCAGATGACTTAATTAAAAATCCTATTTTTATTTTAGGTGAAGATGATAATGTTTTTGATGATGGAGATTATATTTTATTTCATGGGTATGGATCTTCCAAATGGAGTTATACATCAAGTGGCGTTTATAGAAGAGACTTAAATCCGTATTCAGATCAAGCCTATTATTATCTTTGTATTGATGCGAATGAACCTCCTTTAAGGATTAGTTCACAGACCATTTCTCAGCCTGAGACAGCTACTATTACGACATATGATTTTTCGTTAATTCACGAAAATGATGTTCGTAATTTATTGAGTGCCGGACAGCGCTTTTACGGCGAAGAATTTGATGCACAGTTGACGCAAAGTTTTAATTTTTCAATTCCAGACTACGTTTCGACGCCTATTAAAATGTATGTTTCTTACGCAGCAGAAAACAAAACACCAGGTAGTAGTGTTCGTTATTATTACAATAATAGCTTACTAAACTCTAATACGATATCATCTTCTACTACAGAATATATTAGAGATGAACAGATAATGACAATAACACCAACTTCTAGTTCTGCTACTATTAAAGTGGAAGTGAATCGTACCAATCCTACTGTTATAACCTATCTTGATAAAATTGAACTCTTCGCTAAAAGAAGCTTAAAGTTGGTTGGAGATGTCATGTATTTTAGAACAATGGAAAATGTTGGGGGAGCCAATATCAATAAATACGTACTGTCTAACTTACCGTCTAATGCTGAAGTGTGGGATTTAACCAATAGAACATCTCCAATAAGAGTGGATGGACAGTTTGTCGGGTCAGATTTCGTTTTTAAATCTCCTTCTGATACAATAAGAGAGTTTATTGCTTTTACGCCTTCTGGATTTTCAACACCTACTTTTGTAAAGGAGGTAGCACCTCAAAATTTACATGCGCTGGATTATGCTGAAATTTTATTAGTAACTCATCCAAAATTTCTTTATTATGCAAATAACCTGGCTGACTTGCACAGAAGTGTTGGGCAATCGGTTCATGTAGTTACCACAGAGCAGGTTTATAATGAATTTTCTGGAGGACAACAAGATCCTATGGGTATTCGAATGTTTGCAAAAATGTTTTATGATCGAGCGAATGGTAATTTGGCACAAATTCCTGAAAACTTGATTTTGTTTGGAGGTGGAAATTATGACCCTAGAGGGATTGTGGAAAGCGAAAGCTATGTTTTGACCTATCAAGCTGAAAGTTCTGAAAATTCGATATCTGCCTTTACTTCAGATGACTTTTTTGTTATACTAGATGATTTGGAATCCTTTAATTCTTCAGACAAATTAGATATGGGGGTTGGCCGCATGTTGGCAAATAATGACGAAGAAGCATCTATTTTATTGAGTAAAGTAGAAACGTATATCAGAAATCAGCATGCTAGTGCTTCCACTTTGGGGGATTGGCAAACTTATTATACTTTAATCGCCGATGACGAAGATGGATTTATTACGAACGATTGTGAAAAAATATACACCAAAGTCAAAAACTTTCATCCTGAGATGAATGCTGCTAAAATTTATGCAGATGCTTATCCACAACAAATTACAGCGGGTGGAATTCGTTTTCCTGAGATGGAAAAGGATATTGACCGAAAAATAGAGGAGGGCTCATTATTAATTGCCTACGTTGGCCATGGAGGTCCAAAAGGAGCAGGACAAGAACGCTTCATTAATCATGATCAGATAAGAAATTGGAAAAATGCGGATAAATTACATTTATTGGTAACAGCCACATGCGATTTTACGCGTTATGATGATCCTAAAGTGGTATCGGCAGGAACACTAAGTCTACTTAACCCATCTGGCGGTGCGATTGCGTTGATGACCACAACACGTTCGATTCTTTATAATGTGAATACAGATATTGACACTAATTTTTTTAACTCAACATTTTTACGTGATGTGAATTATCGCCCACTTTCGTTTGGTGAAATATTCAAACGGACTAAAAATAGTGCTGGTTCAAGTGATAATAAACGAAGCTTTATGATTATTGGTGATCCTGCATTACGTTTGGCTTTACCTAAGTTTAGGGTCATAACTGACTCTTTAAACGGTGTAGAAATATCGAATGCGAACATTGATACTTTAAAAGCTCTTACTAAAATCACTATAAGAGGGCATGTTGCCGACGCGTCAAATACCAAGATGACATCCTTTAATGGAATAATTGTACCGAGTGTTTTTGATAAAGAAAAATTGAACAAGACATTAGGACAGACAGCAGAAACCAATGTTTTGGATTTTTATACTCAAAATAATATTTTGTATCGAGGTAATGTTTCCGTGGTAAATGGCAATTTTGAATTTTCTTTTATTGTACCAAAAGATATTAATTATCAATATGGAAAAGGTAAGATATCGTATTATGCTGATAATGATGTGATCGATGCTGGTGGAGCAACTACACTTATTACGGTCGGTGGCTTGAATCCAAATGGAATTCAAGACAATGTTCCTCCAATTATTGATGCCTATATGAATGACGAAAGTTTTGTAAATGGAGGATTAACGAATGAAAGTCCAGTTTTTAAAGCCAATTTGAAAGATGATTTTGGTATCAATGCTGTAGGGAATGGTATTGGACATGATATTGCTTTAGTCTTAGATGGAGATGAGGCAAATCCTATCATTTTAAATAACTACTATATTGCTGATTTAGATTCCTATCAGTCAGGTAAAATTTCTTATCAAATGAAAGATTTAGAAGAAGGACCGCATAGACTGAAGTTAAAAGTTTGGGACGTCAACAATAACGCGTCTGAGTTTTTTATCGATTTTGTTGTTGCTAAAAAACAAGAGCTTTCAATTAGTCATGTTTTAAATTATCCTAATCCATTTACGACAAGTACTGATTTTTATTTCGAACACAATCAATTTGATGAACTATTAGAAACACAAGTGCAAATTTTCACTGTTTCAGGTAAATTAGTCAAAACAATTAACGCTTATGTTCAGACTTCTGGTTTTAGATCTCAAGGTATTCATTGGGATGGTAAGGACGACTTTGGCGACCAATTAGCAAAAGGAGTTTATGTTTATATTCTTTCAGTAAAAAATTCACAGGGAAATAAAATACAGAAAATTGAGAAATTAGTGATTTTAAAATAATAAATCAATTAAAGATACGTTTTGCGTATATTTGCACCCCTATTGTAATTAACATTCATGAATAAAATTGTTTTATTTTCTTTATCATTGATAAGTTTATCAATGGCTTTTGGTCAGAATCCTGACAAAGTATCTGCTTTACAATTGAACTCTATCACGACTTCATTACCTTTCTTGGCTATCAATACAGATTCTCGATCTGGAGCAATGGGCGATGCTGGAACGGCTTTAAGTGCGAATTCAAATTCTCTTTATTGGAATACGGCCATGCTGAATTTCGCCAAAGAAGATTTTGAGATTAGCATCTCATATACGCCTTGGTTAAGAGAATTGACCAACGATATGCATTTGTCAGAACTGTCTTTCTTTAAAAGAATTGGTAAACGTCATTCTGTAGGTGGTGGACTCCGCTATTTTAGTTTGGGAAACATTACGTTTACCGATAATAGTGGTGGATTTATTCGAGAAGATAAACCTAATGAGTTTTCTTTGTATGGTGGTTACGCATTTAAGTTATCAGATTATTTCAGTATTGGTATTAATGGAATTTTTGCTTATTCTAATTTGACTGGTGGATATGTTACGCAAGGAGCACAATCAAAAGCGGGAATTGCTGGAGCTACAAATATTTCATTTGCCTATAACAATAAAGATATTAATTGGTTTGGTAAAAATGGGAATGTTGCTGTAGGACTAACATTAAATAATATAGGTAATAAAGTAGCCTATTCAGATGTAGATTTATCTCGTAAGGATTTTTTACCAATGAATATGAAAATTGGCTTTGCTTACACAGCAGAAATTGATCAATATAACAAAATAACGTGGGCAATAGACTTTCAAAAAATGCTCGTTCCTACACCTCCAATTAGAAATAATCAAGGAGAAATATTATCAGGAAAGAATAATAACATAGGTGTTATTTCTGGGTTAGTTCAATCTTTCTATGATGCTCCAGGAACTATTGAAAAAGATGAGGATGGAGATTATGTGCAGGATGAAAATGGTAAATACGTTGTAGAAAAAGGTTCTAAGTTCAAAGAAGAGATGAGAGAGATTAACATCGGAACTGGGTTAGAATATTGGTATAATGATATGTTTGCTATTAGAGCAGGTTATTTCCATGAAAGTTATACAAAAGGAAATCGTAAATTCTTTACAGTTGGTGCAGGTGTGAAATACAAAATCTTCGGATTGGATATTTCTTACTTAGCAGCACTTCAAAAAGGAAATCCTTTAGCAAACACTGTACGTTTCTCATTGCGATTTACCATCAACGACGCGCCTTCTAAGAAAGTTAAAGAAACGGGTGGAGACGAAGGGTAATTTCACCGACCAGCCGATTTTTAAAGTAGTTATCTTAGTTATTTCAAGCTGTCTTGATTTCATGCTCTAATGAGTTGATAGTTGCTCATATAACCATCTACATCAATCCATGCGTTTTGGTAAGCTGTATTTCTTAAATTGATGGAATAAATAATATTCTCTGCATCAATAGCGAAAGATTCCATGTAATTTAAAACTTCGTCATCTGATTGTGTCGCTTGTAGTTTACAGATAATTCTGTTTAATACTCGTTGATCGATAATCATTTCTGAAACGGTTTCTTCATTATCATCATTTACTACACACTGTACGTTGACGTATTCTGCATTATTTTCAAATTCAATGTTCAGAATATTTATTTTATTAATTGCGCTCATCTTGCTTTATATTTAATTTGTTAAAGCAAAACTACTCTCGCAGAACGTAATCTATTTACGTAGTTCTAAAAAATTGTTTTTTTTAATAAGAGAAGGTTCTCGTTTTGATTTGATAAATACGTTATTCACTCTTTTTATCGTCGATAATGGAAGTTAAATTTTTATATTTGACTTTTCAAAGATATAATAGATGAAAGAAGTATATATAGTAGACGGTGTTCGTACAGCAATTGGAAGTTTTGGAGGAACATTAAGTGCCGTTCGTCCGGATGATTTAGCAGCAGAAGCGATTCGTGCATTGGTGAAGAGAAATCCAAAGTTGGACGTAACTAGTATCGAAGATGTCATTTTAGGATGTGCTAATCAGGCTGGAGAGGACAACCGAAATGTTGCCCGTATGGCTGGTTTGATGGCTGGTTTACCTGTTGAGGCTGGAGGAGAAACAATCAATAGATTGTGTTCTTCTGGAATGGCAGCTGTTATAAATTCAGCAAGAGCCATTAAAGATGGAGCTGGAGAGGTGTATATCGCTGGAGGTGTCGAAAATATGACGCGTGCTCCGTGGGTAATATCGAAAGCTTCCACTCCTTTTGGACGTGATGCTCAAATGTTCGATTCTTCTTTCGGATGGCGTTTTGTCAATCCTAAATTACACGAAGTTTACGGGACTGACGGAATGGGAATTACAGCTGAAAATTTAGTTGATTTATATAAAATTTCACGAGAAGATCAAGATAAGTTCTCCTATTGGTCACAGATGAAAGCAGCAAAAGCACAACAATCGGGTATTTTTGCAGAGGAAATCATTCCAATAGCTATTCCAAGAAAAAGACAAGATGATTTGATTTTTGATCAAGATGAATTTATCAAACCAAATACTACCTTAGAAGGATTAGCAAAATTACGTGCTGCGTTTCGGAAAGATGGTAGCGTTACAGCAGGTAATGCTTCTGGATTGAATGATGGAGCTGCAGCATTGATTATAGCTTCTGAGAATGCCATAAAAACGCAAGGGTTAACGCCATTAGTTAGAATTGTCGGAGCGGCAGTGGCTGGAGTTGAACCTCGTATTATGGGAATTGGTCCTGTGGAAGCATCTAAAAAACTTTTTGCGCGTACAGGACTGACCATGGATCAAATGGATATTATCGAATTAAACGAGGCGTTTGCAGCTCAAGCATTAGCATGTACACGTAGTTTTGGTTTAGCCGATAATGATGAGCGTATCAATCCGAATGGCGGTGCTATTGCTTTAGGGCATCCACTAGGAGTAACAGGGTCTAGAATTTTACTGACTGCTGCCAGACAGTTGGCACGCACAAACAAACGTTACGCACTTGTCACACTTTGTATTGGTGTCGGGCAAGGTTATGCGACGATAATTGAAAGGGTATAAACCAACTTTTGACGTTTTTATACGTCTAATGTAGTAATGAAAAAAGTGAAATTATTTACAGTAGTTCTATTTGGATGTTTACCTCTTTTTACGTCGTGTAAAAAAGAAAAAACATCGTGGGATTCTGATTACAAGTTAATCTTAATTAACGACACGCTAAAGTTGGAAAATATTTCCAAAGATTCACTCTTTGCTCAAGATGCAATTACAGGAGATGTGCGTTTGTCCTTTGAAAAAGAAGTACTTGATTTTGATATTTCCGACCAAGTATCTATTCCAGACACGACCATTGTTCAGAAATATGGAATAGCTGTTAACACCTATACTGTTCAACCGGGTTTTAGCTTTGTAAACAATGTGACAGACCACGTTTTTGATTTGAGGGGAGCGAAGTTGACATTTGCAGGAATTAAAACAGGGGAAATAACACTTGAAGTTGAGAATCCATACGAGACAGATGCCACATTTGACGTGAGCTTACCAAAGGTAAAAAAAGGCGGTGTTGTTTTAATGAGAACACTAAATGTTGCGAAAGGAACACAAAGCAATCCGACAAAAGCATTTGTAAAGGTTGATATTTCTAATTATGAAATTGATTTGACTGGAACTGATGGAACAGGTTTTAATAGTTTACAGACGGTCTTGAAAGTCACTTCTGATCTGAACGGTCCGACCATTCAAATTACGAAATACGATACTACCACCTTTAAAGCAACTTTTAAAAACTTAAGTGTAGATCGTGCGAAAGGGTATTTTGGAAATCAATCCATTAGCCAATCGTTTAATGAGAAAGTACCGTTTTTTGATAAGTTATCAGGAATCGTTGCTATTGAAGATTACAATTTGAGTTTAATTCTGGAAAATTCTTGTAAGCTAGAAGGAATGCTTAAGATTTTAGATATCAATAATAAAAATACGATTACGGGTAATTCAGTGGCTTTACAAAATCCGATTATTGGTAATCCTATCTTTGTTCAAACAGCGACCGGAAATTGGCAGAATCATCAACCCTCCATCAGAACGTTTAACTTTAATCCATTAAACTCTAATTTAAGTGATTTCATTGCCAATTTAGGAAGTTTAATGAGTGGAAATATTCAACTTAAACTGAATCCTAACGGAAATACTTATTCTGGGTGGAATGAATTATTTTCGGATAGTCGAATTAAAGTGAAGTTAAAAGCAGACATGCCGCTAAAAATTAAGTTAGAGGATTTAGTTTTTAAAGACACATTTGACATTCAACTTAAAAATCAATTAGACAAAACTCACTTGACAAAAGGGAAGTTGATTTTGGAGGCAACAAATGCTTATCCAATTGACATGATAGCTTCTCTCGAGTTGTTAGATGAAAATGATCACGTTATAGGTGTTGTCAATTCATCAGATAGAATTAAATCATCTACAGAAGGCAGTTTTTACTTTAATGGGTTGAGCTGTGCTAAATCAACAGTGAAATTTGAACTAAACGAAGACTTAGCGGGTAACTTACAAAATGTCAAGAAATTGGTGGTTCGATTTAAAGCGAATTCTTACGCAAGTAATATGGGAACTATTCCTTCTATTACAACGATTCCATATAATGGTTTTATCGCGACAAAGGTCTATGGTGATTTTGGTGTAAAATTCAAGCTATAATGATGAAAAAAACAACACTTTATTTTTGTATTTTACTGTTGAGTTTTCATGGCTTTGGACAGCGTATTTTCCCTACAATTATCGATACTAGTCATTCCTTTCGACAGTTGTCAATCGACGGTTCCGCTGAGATTGCGTCTACAGCTTTTAACAATCAGCTTTTAAATCGTTTTTTGTTTGGTGGTGAAATATCTGCAGGTGTCATTGACGATAATTCAGTGAAACAAAAATCATTAAATAGAGGAGGAGCTATCCTTTCGGGAAATATTGTTTATACCGATTTAAAGGTCAATCTTTTCAAAAAGGAAAAATGGGGCTACGGTGTACAATTAGGATATGATCAAATTGCGAACATAAGTTATACCGATGACTTGTTTAACTTAGTCTTTAAAGGGAATCAAGAGTACGCTAATTCATCAATGGATATAAGTTCTAGTTCGGTTAAAAACATAGCTTTTCAGAAAGTAGGTTTTGGAATTTATCACAAACCTACACGATCTTCTCTTTATTTTAATATCGTCAATGTATCCAGCTATTTTAAAGGAGGTATCGATCGTGGAACAATTCATCAGTCAGCCGATTTAGATACGATAACGATTGATGCGAAAGGAAGTTTCTCTCAGCCCTATAAAAAAACATTTTCAAAAGGCTTAGGATTTTCTTTTGATTTTAGTTACAACATTCCAATTCGTCTTTTCAAAAATACAACGGCCATTTTGCAAGCTCAAGTTAGGAACCTAGGTGTTGCTTATGTAAATGGAGGTGTTAAAAGACACTATTTAGATTCTACCTATAGTTATAGTGGTTTCACTGTTCAACAACTTTTTGATGGCGTTATATCTGAAGAATCATCTTTACAAGATACTTTAGGAATAAGAACCGGTTCCAGCTCTAAATGGATTGCACTTCCTTTTTACGTGCAACTTTCAAAAGAAGTGAACGAAGACTTTGAGGGAAAATTTCAATCTGTCTTTGGTTTGAGAGTTTATCCAATAGCTAGTTATCGGCCTTTGATTTATGCCGGTGCTGATTTTCGCCCCATTCAAGGATTACACATAGGATTGATTGCTTCGTATGGCGGGTTTTCAGTTTTCCGAGGAACATTGTATCTCCAATATAACATTAGAAATTTTGGTGTTGGTGTTGGAATGGATAACGTTGTTGGAACATTTTACAAAAAAGGATTCGGTCAAACTTATAATATACGATTGGCATGCAGATTTTAAAAATACTATACATTGGTTTATTGCTTTCTCCTTTCACCATTTTAGGACAAACGACATTTTATAAAGTATATTCGAGTGGCAACTTTGATATAGGAGAAGGGATTTGCCAATTGGCGGACAGCAGTTATTTAGTAACAGGAAGTTCTGGAGGTTTTAACACAACATCTCCACAAGCTTTTGTTATGAAAGTTTCGAAAAAAGGCGAACAACTATGGACTGTTGATAAAGGTGGAGAAGAAGCAGAAACTGGAAGACGTATATTTTACATCAATGATACTATTTATCTCTTCGGTAGAACGAATTCTTTTGGTAATTCATATGATTACTACTTTTTAAAATTAGATTCTTTAGGAAATACTATTGATGAAAAAGTAATTGGAACACCTGAATACGAGTGGTTACAAGATGTTGTTTTTCTCCCAAAAGATAGTTCATTTGTCTTGTATGGCTATTGGCAAGAGAATGACGGATTTTCTAAAAAAAGACAGCTTATAAAAATAGACCGATCAGGAAATGTACTTTGGCAAAAAGAATACCCTATGCATCTAGAAGCACAATTGAAAAATATGCATGCTGTAAATGATTCGGTATTTGGTATTACTGGAAGTGAACATAACTCAAGTAGTCATCATTTTGATGGCCTATTTTATTCTTTTTCTTACCAAGGAAATATAATTGATTCAGTTTTATTTCCAGCACAGACGGGAAGAGATATGTGCTTTAATGATTTTGTATTTCATGCGAATAAATTCATACTTATTGGATATTCAGAACTCCATCAAAATGGAGAGATTTATATGGATAACCGAACGATTAGTTATAATCCTATTACCTTTCAGCTTTATATTCCAAGTCCTGGAGTAGGAGAGAATTTAAAAACGAAAATTGAATATATCATTAAGAAACCATCTACTATCAATTATTTTTACACTATTGAACGTGCTAAATTAGGCGCTTTTACTACTTTTTCAGATAATTATTGGGATGAACAAGTAAACCTTTTTTATGAATTTAATGATACGCTGATTTGGGAAAAAGGGGTGACTAATATTTCACGACCTGGCGACGACATCACAAACCAAGTGATTCAGACGCTTGATAACGGTGTGATAATTGTAGGATATAACGAAGCATTTGCTAATGATGCCCAAAATGTTTTTTTGGTTAAAATTGGCAATAATGATGAAGCCCCTTCATTAGTAGACCACCCAGAAGAGGAATCCTTGTTAAAGATAATTCAGAACGATAACATTAGTCCTGTTTCCATTTACCCTAATCCTGTTAGCACACAATTATTCATTGCATTGAATGATGACTTTGATGCTATTATTTATAATTTAAATGGAAGTATTGTGATGCAATCTACTGAAGCGATTATTGATGTTTCTACTTTTCCATCAGGAATGTATATGTTGAAAATAATTTCAAATAATAGTTCTACGACAGTTAGATTTATGAAAGAATAGTGGATTTTTCTACTTTCAATTTTTTTGTTCTCTTATTTTAGATAATAATAAGAGGTGAATTTCGCCTCTTTAAAATAACATTCATACCCGGCTGCAAAAAAAGCTATCTCTACTTTATCAAAAGAAGAAATAGGAAAATCAGGGTTAAAATTGATTTGTATGGGATGATAAACATTAATTTTAGGGATTTTACCACCAAAAATATATTCTCGCTCCTTCACGAGGCTATCATTTTTAAAATAACGCACTGTAAAATTGGGATTTTGTTTACCATCCACAATTTTTACCTTTCCAACAACACTTCCAGCCCAATGTTTATAAGTGGAGTCTAATACTATATCTACTTTTAACGTTTGGTCTGGTTGATCCATGTTATATCGAATTACCCCTGTGTTTTGCAATTTTTCTGAGACGATTTCGGCCGCTTTTTCATGAGGTAATGTGTCAAAATCCATATGTAAAGACCATTCAAAGCGTTTATCCGTTTGCATAAAAACTTGTTTAAATTGGGCATAATTCATATTGTCATAATGAAGGATATTATTCACCATCTGATACTGGTAGATTTGATACATATATACAAAGACAGCGGAGCAGACAAGTATCACAATCTTTAATCGATTTGAAATTGCTTCAAATAATAGTCCAAATGGGATAGCGAAAAGCACGAATATATTGATGTATGGACGCATTCCCAGACCCCCGCCGTACCACCAACACCACCAAGAAGCGGTGATATAAGTGAAAATAATCAATAGTAAAATACTTCCAATAGCGATGAATTTATCCTTTTTCCAAAGTGTGTAAAAGCCAAAAAGACTAATAAGAAGGATTGGGCTATATATAAATAGTCCTTTGCGAAAACCAAAAAGAACTTCGATTATTTTGGGATTTGTAAAGTAATCGAATCTTTCATTGACATAACTATTTAAAGACCATATTCCTTGTTGCTGATGAGTGGACAGCACTTGTAAAAAGATAGGTAAGATAAACAGTGAAACACCAATTAAAAGATAAAAGGATGCTTTGGTGGTGAAGATGTTTCTGATAAATAGCAGTATACTTTTTTTGTTTTTAAAGAAGAAAGGAATCAAGAGAGCTACGATACCGTCAGTTGGGCGAAGAATAAAAATAAATCCCACTAAGAAAGCCAGCAAAGGAATATGTTTTATTGGATTATTTGCTTCTCTCCACCGGTAAAGGCTCAGTATAAAAAAACTGATAACGGCAAATGAAAAAGCATGTGAAAAAGTAGGGTTGTAGATTATAAACGCTCCAATGTTAGTTCCAAAGCCGATTGCTAAAAGGGTAACTAGTTTTGTGAATCTTGAAACACGGTAATAGGATAGTATTTTAGCAATACACCAGAAGCCAAGAAATACAAAGATAAAAGCGATAAGAACGGT
>JBEBRN010000046.1:0-23969 GCA_040394775.1 Taishania pollutisoli | reverse complement strand
AAATTCCTGTTGCCAACATAAATACGCCGATGCTCATTAGTCGTGTAAAAAGACCAAGTATAAATAAGAGTCCTACAATTCCTTCGACGACTGTGAAAACGACCATCGCCCACCAAAGTGCATCTGGATTTGAAACTAAGTATTCAATTATTGGTCGAATGCCGAGTGCGTTTGGTAAAAAATGGTTGAATTTTTCGCCAATATAACCCGCTGTTTCGGGATCTAATTTATTGACTAATACAACTCTTCTCCAAAATGCGGAGAAATAAGTCCAACCTACAACCCAGCGTAATGCCGTTGTAAACATTCCTGCGTTTAAATACGCGTTTTTATTTAAAGTATTCATGATTTAATTTTATAGGTAAAATTTATATAAAAAGTTGAGGTTATGTGAATTTTTAAACGCTAAGGCGCAAAGGGCGCAAGAGGTTATTCATAAAAGTTATTTGTATAAAACCCTTTGAGAGAAAACGCATAAAAAAGGAATATTTTGTTTTGAGGAGTTTAGTTACAATTTGTAATGATGCTTGAAATATCAATTCTTTATTTTTCTTTTACTTTTTGTCCGTCAAAAAGTAACAAAAAACTCGTCGTCGTGATCTTTTTCGTCACCCAAATCTTCCTCATTGCTTGTAAAAATAAAACTCGCTAGCGCTCAGACAGTTATTTTTACTACAGCAATTTACCTTCGGTGCTACTTTGTGGTCGTCGTTTGAGTCCCGACGAAAAAATCAATACGACATCCTAATCTGACGTTGTGTCTAGAATTGTCATTTGTCTGTGAAAAATTGTCTCTACGATATGCTATTACCTCAAAATAAATTTAACACTAAAGAGTTGTTTTACTTCTCTTTACGCCTGCATTAATTGAAAAATTCTAGAGACGATACTGTTCGTGGAGAATATAAATGGGAATGTGACGAGCCACCTCATCACGATTGATAATTGGCTGATAAGAAGATTCAACCGTACGGTAGCTACACGTTGTTGTATGGAAGCTACTCGGTAATTTAATAAATGATGCATTGGATTGTTGCTCTATCTTCTCAGTGGAAAAATAGTTCGCACAATTTGCAGTATTGTTCGGTTTTAAGGTGTTCTCCAATAAAGTTGAAGTCTCCATTCCAAGATAGGTCTTTAGCTCTCGCTTAATTGGGCAAGATAACCCTAGCAAAAGGGTCAAAGAAAATAGAATGGAATATTTTAAAAACTTCATTTCATTATTAGAAGATGGGATAAAAACCACTTCGAGCAAAGATAGTCTTTCTCTTCGTCAAAACTAAGTGATTGAAAAATAAATGCTTATAGAATCGTTAAAAGATTTTTGATGTTTTTTCGTTGGTGTGCGATTAATCGCACACCAACGAAAATTAAATTATGAATGAATATTTCAATGGTGTTGTTCCAATTTGTTCGGGTTCAAAATACGTTTGTCCAAATTGCAATTTGAACCTACCGTATTTTCACCCGCACACCATTTGAATGTGATTTAAATTCCGGTGCATACATACATTCAATCGTAGCAAATCCATTGGAAAAATCGCCACTATGGGAAACGTACATGTCGTATTCAAACACGTAATTTCCTTTTCGTAGATAATCAAAGAAAAAATGGGTCGCTACATCTTTTGTGCTTTCATAATATCCCAAACCGTCTTGCCATTTGTAACGTGACAATACATTAATCGGTTCAAAACCTGCTGCTCGGTAATCTTTCATGTGAACAAATTCCATGTCTCGGTCGGTTTTCAATTCAATACGGACACGCACTTTGTCGCCGCGTTTCAATTCGTCGCCGTCATTAATTGGAACGATGATTTCACCTGCATTGGTTTGACGCACCACAAATAACTGTTTCTTCAATTGTAGATTGGTCGTCGCACTGGTGACTTTGTCCATAGACTCAAAATACTGCCAGTACATCGCGCCCCAACTGAAACCTTCTGTTTGTCGGGTAACTTTCACTTTTCCAAGTTCAGGAGCGATTTCTTTTCCTGTCCAAGTAGCTTGGAAATAACCCGTTCCTGCTTCGACTTGTGAACCGAAATCTTCGGGCTTGATTTCTTTTCCGTTGATCTCAATTTTGACATTTCCACTTTGTTCTACAAATGAATTTCCACCAAATAGCAACGCATAACACGCATCTGCGGTAGCTGTGGTGGTTTTCCAATCGGTCGTTTGTTTGTTGCGCAACATCCAAATCTTCGCATTGTTCACCGCTTGTTGATCTTTTTGAATCAGCTGAATGGCTTCAATCAATAATGCTTGTGTCTCAATCGGTGCTTGATACCAATAATAACCGCTTTCGTTTTCTTTCCAATACATGCCCATTTCCTCGGTCGTAATAGAACGTTCCAAAACGGATTTCATAATCGTATTCGCTAATTCAACATTGCCATTTCGGAAACTAGAAAGTGCCAACATAGTCTGTGAACTCAAGTTGAAATTCAACCAATTTTTTTCGGCGTTCGTTCTATAAAAATCGACTGCTTCTTGTTCGTCTTTGGAGAATTTGATATCACTGAAAAAAGAACGTGCATATAGATATTGTAAATCCGTTGGTGCATAATTGTAAAGTCCATCCTTGTGGTATTTTTTCCAATTGTTGTAATCCTCTAAAATACGCGCATCTAAATATTTCACCGCTTTTTGAATCATGCGTTGCACGTCTTTATTGTCTTTCACAGCAACAATTCCCAAAGCATTCAAATGTCCCATTCCGCTGACAATGCGTTGGGTAATATACCGATTTTCGGGCATTCCTGGAAACCAAGAAAAACCGCCATTACTCACTTGTGCTGCTTCTAATTGTTTCAGATTCTTAGCTAATTCATTATCCATTTTGTTGAAGTCAAACAACAAGGCTACACGCTTTTTACGCTCGGATTCATTCTTCGCATCCATGACCCACGGCGTTTCTTCTAAAACGACCGATTTCAACTGTTGGTTTTTCTCCAAATTAGACAAGAAAGCATCTGGACTGCTATTTTTCCATTGCTCCATGACCGCTTTTATCTTCGGCGATGAACGCACAATGTTACTCGCTATCGAATTGGCATAAAAACGGGTAAAAATCTGCTCCGAACAATCATGCGGATATTCCATCATGTACGGCAAAGCTTGTATCACATACCATGCTGGATTGGACGTATATTCCAACGTAACAGAATGTTGCTTTAACGTCGTAGATGTGCCACTGTTGACCAATTTCTCAAAGACAAATTCCTTTGCTCCTATTCCATTATTCGTCAATGGCATCGATTCCGTCACGAGGACTTTATCGGTTAAAACAGGAAGGGTCAATTCTTCACCATCGGTATGATTTCCTGCTTTTGCAGAAACACGAAGTACTAAACTATTGATTCCTTCGGGTGCATTAATTCGCCATGTCACGACGGCACTTTGTTTTCCTTCGATATTGAAATCAGGGTAAATCGCTGTTAAATTAAATTCTCTCGAAACGTCTTTCATCGTCAACGCATCGAACACTTGAAGTTTAGCTGTTCCTCCAATTGTTCCGTCGGTCAAGTTGCTGACTTTAGCGGTCAAAAACACCTCATCACCAGAACGAATAAAACGAGGAAGATTGGTTTGTACCATCAATTCTTTTTGTGTAACAACTTCTTTTTGAAACACCGCAAATTGCAATTCTTTGGTATGTGCTAATCCCATCACTTTCCAGCTTGTCAATGATTCAGGAGCGGTAAAACGGACTAAGATATCGCCATTTTCATCCGTTTTTAATTGCGGAAAGAAAAAAGCTGTTTCGTTAAAATTACTTCGGAGCGGAACAACGGTGTTGTCATTACCTGCGTTTGATTGTCCTTCTGCTAACTTAGTTTGATCGCCATCAACTTCACCAGTTGCTACCATATCATTCGCTACTACTGGAGGAAGAAAAGCGGTCTCATCTTCTACATAGTTTGCATTTCCAGAGATTTCTTCTCTCGAAATGGTAGTCGTTTTATCTTTTTTAGAAGATGTTGAACGAGCCTGAAGACTCTGCATTTCACTACCTCTAAAATTTCTATAATATGAATAATAATCAAACCAGTTCAATTCAGGAATAGCAATCGGTTCAATTGCATAATTTCTGCTATAATCATAATAACTTCTTCCGTAACTCAACCCAAAACCCGAAAAATAACGATTATCGGGTCCGTAATTATAACGATACGGATTGAACGAATAGCCATGATTTCGGAACGCATCTAGTGACGCATCATACATGGTAATCAACATTTCGGCGGCTACTTTTTCTTTTTTAGGACCCGAAATACGCAAACGCCATTCTTCGGGTTCACCAGGCGTAAGTTTGTCACGGAATGTTTCAAAGCTCACTTGTAAATCTTTGTTTGAATACGGTACATTCACATAAATATCTTGTGAAAACGATTGGCCATATTTTATGGTGGTGAAATGAAAACTGATGCCACCTCGATGTTTCTCTTCTACTTTAAACGTGATGGCTTTTTGTTCGTTTTTTAACATCAAATTTCTAGATTCAACAATTACGCCATCGACATTCACTTCCATCAAAACCAATTGATTTTCTAGCGCGCTGGAAATACTCATTTGAATCGTTTCTCCAGGTTCAAATGTCTTTTTAGCTATTTGCGCAAACAGAATTTCTCCCGGTTGTGCTTTTATACTTTTCGCATCCGTTAATTTTACAAACTGCTCATTTCTAACTTCTTTCCCATTTTTGTCAACAGTGGTCGTTTCAATGATATAATCGCCTGCTGCCCAATCTGAAACGTCGATTTTTACGTCTTTTGAATTGGCTGTATTGAAATTCAAAACCTTTACATTTGCCTCTTTTTCGCGATCCATTTCCGAGGTGGGCGTATATTCCAAATGCGGAAATAATTTATGGAATTCATCCTTAGAAAGTAAGGGCATATCCGGTTCCTTCCAACTTCTTTCAACGGTAATCCCTTGCGTTTTTGGTTTCAAGGGATAAATACGAATTTCGCCTTTAATCGGAATATTTTCCCCTTCGGAATTAGTTCCAGAAACGGTTACGAAATTTTGGGTGGACTTATCCCAATTTTCTGCGGTAACATTTAACTGCAACGAATAATCACTCAACATTATATACTTCGTAGCAGTTCGAGTTTCTCCATTTGGATCAGTGACAACGGCTTCAATCGTGTAATTGTAATTCAATCCTTTATAATCTTTGCTTGCATCTTTTAAGGCATCAAAAGCAACGGTAAACTGTCCTTTTTCATCTGTTTTTGTTGTTCCTTGCAAAATAATCGTTGCTTCTTGCGAAAAAGGCGCAATTCTATAGCGATACGCATACCAATACGGTAAGTAGAAGCTTCTTTTCACCACATAACTAACCTGCGCGCCATCAATCGCATTTCCAGCATACGCCGTTGCATTTCCATTGATTTTTATATTATCGCCTAATTTAAATTCTTCTTTGGAAGTGATAAAATTCACCTTGAAAGTAGGACGTTTGTATTCTTCTACTGAAAAGTTAACGGAACCTCTATTGGTTTGCAGCGTCATTTGACCTGTCAATCCAAAAGACGGAATTTGAAAACTTCCCGAATAAGAACCGTATTCGTTGCTTGTTAACGTTAGCTCTTTGACATCTTGATAATTCGCATCTTTAAACGTGACTTTCACCGATTGATTCGACGCAATTTTATTGACTTTATCTTTTCTTTCTAAGCGAATTCCTTTGAAATAAACGATTTGTCCAGGTCTATAGATAGCGCGATCCGTAAATAAATAGTCGTCAAAAATGGTTTGAGTGGGTGGATTTTGATCTTGTAAATAAACACTAGAAGAAATTTTATCATTTCCAATTTGCACTTCAATTTGTCGATTAGCGTAGTTCGCAGGCGTTGTATGTGGAAAAACTACCCAACCTTTATCATCTGTCCAATAGCTTCCTAGCTTTTTATAGACATATTTCCGTGACGAATAATTATAGCTCGATTCAGAAATTGTAACCGTTGCCTTCGAAATTGGTTCTCCCGAAAAACGATTAACCACTTCGACACCTAACTTACAGGACGACAAATTACGGGAAGAGAAAGCCAAATCCGTCACTTGGAAATCGGCTGCCCAACAAACAGCTCCGTTTTTATCCAAATTAGTTGAATCCGTACTATACACTAATATATACTTTCCATAACTTAATGATTCGAGCGCAAATTCAGTCGTGTGATTGTTAAAATCATCCGTTTTAGGTAGTGTTATTTTCTTCGATTGAATCATTTTCAAATCTTTCACGCGATCGTATAAGTTAGAAGAATACGATTTTTTTTCATCTTTCAAGGAATACACAAAGACATGCATTTGAGAAACATTTGTAAATTCCACTTGGACCAAAGTCGGTTTATCAGCACTCACGTAAGCTTCTATATTTCCGTCTATTGATTTGTTCTCAATTTCCAATTTTAAGTTTTCACACAACTTTGCTCCATACGAATCAGTATATTGCTTGATCGTTTCTTCACACAACTGATGTGCTTTTTTCGCATCGCCATAATGCACATCTTGCGGTGTCGTATTCTGATTCAATTGGATGTATAATTCCACCAGTTGCGCATTAATTTCGGCCACAATCGGATTAGACGCATATCTTTGTTGTTCACGCAGTAATGCTTTTTCGTACCAGTCCGTTTTCAAGTCAACGGTTGTTTTACTATACGCAAACTTCAAACGTTCTAATGTGTTCCGAACACGCGCTTTTACGAAATTTGTATTCGCATGAAAACGCACTAATTCTTGCATCGTTCTCACATAATACACTAAGTTAGAAAGCGTATCTTCTGTCTCGGTGGAAATCGCTTTGAAATCAGTATTTGTTCCAAAAAAACGTTGGTCATTCACTACGAATTTATCTGCTGGTCGTGTAATTCCAGTTTCATCGTTTTTAAAAAATCGCAATGCACGATGTGCTAAGAAATCAAAAACAGTCGGTGTCGATTCAAAACCCTCCTCTGTACTAAAAGCTAGAATGTAATTGTAATCTTTTAAGGATATGTGTTGAAGTGCTTCTTTGTTCTCCAAAGAGGTCATATACAATTTTTGAGATTCGTTCAGTAGCGTTTTTAAATCCCAAGTGGTAACATCGCCTAAATCAAAATTAGCAGTTGTTGAACGATTGTAAAAACGATAACGGTTATTCTGAAAATAACTCCATAACATCTCTGCTTTTGCAGAAGCTAAAATCTGTTTTAACGGTTCTTGGTTCGTTTTACGAAGTGTATCTATCTGTTGCAAGGCTTTTACAAAACCATCTTCTTCTAGTATTTGCTGATATTTAAACTGATAAAACAACGCCTTAATTTGTTGCGGCTGATCTTGGTCTTTTTGCGCACGCGTCATAATAGCATTCACCAATTCTAAAGCAGACTTTTGCAATCCTCGTCTATCAAGCGAATCGACAGTCCTCCAATCTTTATCATAATCTGAATTCCCTATTAATGGTTTCGGTTGTAATGGTTTAATTACTGTTTTTTCGGTGTTGTTAGTAACGTTGTCCTTTTCGCAACTTCCAGAAAGAAGAAGTAGGGCCAATCCTAAGAAGGCTATTTTTTGAAACCAATTTTTCATGTTATTGTTGTTTAGTCTAAAATTAAGAAAATCTTGTAACTATTTTAAAATGAACGCCATTTTCTCTTTTAAATTTTAGAAATGCATAAATCTTTGTAAAAAAGCTTTCTCGGAATGCAACTGATAGCCATACAAATTGAAATATTAACAAAATAAATCAATTTACTCGATGAAACTGTACAAATAATCATTTAACTTTGTGGTCCGTTTTAACTATATGATGATAAAAAAAATATTTTTATTCACCGGAATGGTGTTTACTTTTACTACTCAACTACTTGCTCAAGCTCCTACATTAGTAATAAATGAAGTTTCAAATGGTGTTTCAGGAGGATCAGGTGAAAAAGAATACATCGAGCTTTTAGTAATTGGGCCTAAAACTAATCTGTGTGAAGCGCCTGCAACACTCGATTTACGTAATTGGGTCATTGATGACAATAATGGCTTTTTAGGTTCTGGTGGTGGTAAGGGAATTGCCAATGGTGCTTTTCGATTCAAAAACATTTCGTTTTGGGAAAAAATTCCGGTTGGAACATTGATTTTACTTTACAATAAAGACGACTTTGAAGCTTCTCTCATTACCAATGACGTTTCGATGACGGATGGAAATTGTGTGTTAGTCATTCCTTGCAATTCTAATTTACTTGAATCGCAATCAATATCTCCTGAACCTAATAATCCAAATTATCCCGCTTCTGGTTGGTCCACTCCAACAAATTGGTCACCTATTGGATTACGAAACGATGGTGACGGTGTTTTAATCTTACGTCCAACCAATACGACTACGCCTGTGTATTCTTTTGGATATGGAGATGTTATGATTTCAGGTGCGAATGTCGGTTTTTCAGGTACAGGAAAAGAATCTGTTTACGCCATGAAGAATACGAACACCGATAATTTCAACGATGTAACGAATTGGTCAAAAGAAGTGGCAAATAGTACAACACAAACGCCTGGTAAGCCCAATAATGCAGCTAATGAAAGTTATATTTTATCATTAAGTAATGGTTGTCAAATGGCGCCAACCACGATTCCGTCATTGACAACTACCATTATTCAGCCCACTACTTGTAATAAAGCAAATGGAGTAATTGGCTCAACGATTACGGGTGGAACGCAACCTTTTTCGTATGATTGGTCAAATGGAGGAAATAATGCTACTATAAACAATGTTCCTGCTGGCGATTATACGCTTATCATTACGGATGACAGTGGTTGTAAAGATACATCTACGATTTCATTAGCTTCATCTGTCGGACCGGCAGTTGATTTTTTTGTCATCAAAGATTCATGTGATTTACATACGGGAAAAATCACGACCTCTGTGACAAATGGTGCGACACCATATACTTATTCATGGTCAAACGGTGCAAATACCGCTAATATTTCGAACTTAGGAAGTGGAAAATATATCGTCGAAATAACGGACGCTAATAGTTGTCAATTAATTGACTCAGTAACAGTCGGAGAAACGGCTTGTGACATCACTCAGCCAGACCCTGATCCAGATCCAGTATTTCCAATAGATACTTTTCCATCTACACTTGAAATGCCCAATGTATTTACACCAAACGGTGATGGCAAAAACGATTTATATGTTCCCACGAAGCAGGAAAATATTGCTGTGGAATCATTTACTATATTAAATCGTTGGGGAAATGTTCTTTTCCAAGATGATACGACCATCTTGTGGAACGGTCAATCACATGGTCAAGATGCAGTACCTGGTACTTATTTTTATTTGGTGAAATACCGCACTATTTTGAATGAAGAAAAAGTGGAGCACGGATTCTTGCAATTAGTTAGATAGGAAACCGAACCTTTCGACTTCGCTCAAGGCACGGTTTCTTAATTTCACTCATTAATAATTCTTTATTTCTTAAAGTTAGGCGCTACGATTAAGTCTTTCGTACCATGTCCCCATGTGTAAAAACCTTCCCCTGACTTCACGCCTTTCTTTCCAGCAGTCACCATATTAACCAACAATGGACATGGTGCATATTTTTGATTTCCAAAACCATCGTACAATACACCTAAAATGGCTAAACACACATCTAATCCGATGAAGTCTGCTAATTGAAGCGGTCCCATTGGATGTGCCATTCCTAATTTCATAACCGTATCAATTTCTTCAACACCAGCAACACCTTCATACAACGAATAAATGGCTTCGTTAATCATCGGCATTAAAATTCTATTGGCGATAAAACCTGGATAATCGTTTACTTCTACTGGAACTTTATTCAGTTTTTTAGACGTTTCCATAATCAAATTCGTCACCTCATCAGAAGTAGAATATCCACGAATAATTTCCACCAATTTCATCACTGGAACAGGATTCATAAAGTGCATTCCGATAATCTTATCGGGACGATTGGTCACAGAAGCTATTTTCGTAATCGAAATAGAAGACGTGTTTGAAGCTAAAATAACAGTTGGAGCCGTTAATTCATCTAATTGCTTGAATATTTTTAATTTCAAATCGATATTTTCTGTTGCTGCTTCAACGACTAATTCCACTCCTTTCACGCCATCAGCCATTGAAGTATAAGTCGTCAAATTTTTCAAAGTCATTGCTTTTTCATCTTCTGTCAAAGCACCTTTTGTCACCTGACGATCTAAGTTTTTTGTAATTGTCGCCATTCCACGTTGTAAAGCGTCTTCTGAAATATCAATTAGTGAAACGTTATATCCAAATTGTGCAAAAGTGTGAGCAATTCCGTTGCCCATTGTTCCTGATCCAATAACAGCTACATTTTTCATATCTATTCTCTTAGTTTATTAAAGTTTTGCTCAAATATACAGATTCAAAGGCGAAAGAAAGTTATTCTTTTCGATTTATTTCTTCTTAATTTCCGTAGTCAAAAGACTCCAATCATCGTTCTTGAATAAGTAAAAAGACAAGTTCAACCCGCTTACAATCATCTCAATAGAGATTTTTACCATCTTTTTTAAAATTTAACATTTAAATAGTTGGAAATGTAAACAAATGCTTTACTTTTGTACCAAGTAAATTCATAGTTTCGTTTTAGGTTTTAGATTATTGAGAAAAAGAGGAGTGAAATCAACATAATTGTTTTTCTCCTCTTTTTGTCTTTTTAGGCCTTTCCTTTTGAACCAAATTGGAACTACTTCATCCCAAATAGTATACATCGAGCGAAATATGACATTCTTAGCTAACACTCCAAAATCCATTGCTATAAAACTGACTCCAACGGCTGAACGTTTGGTCAAAAAAGGACATCCTTGGGTATATTCGGACAGTATTTTAAAAGCGAGTAAAGAAGGTGAGACGGGAGATGTTTGTGTACTTTTCGATGCGAAAGATAATGCACTTTATGCCGTTGGTTTATTCGATAAGAATTCTCCGATTCGTATCAAAATAATCAATCGTGGAGCAGCTAAAATAAACGAAGCTTTTTTCACACAGCGAATTGGGGAAGCTTTGGCAAAACGTCAACCGCTTATTAATAGCACAACCAATAGTTTTCGTTTGTTGTATGGTGAAAACGATTTTTTACCAGGAATCATCGCCGATGTATATACGAAAGTCTTGGTTTTAAAACTCTATACTTCCGCTTGGTTACCGTATTTAGAAGATTTGAAAAAAGCAATCATCGCTGTGACAAAAGTGAAGACGATTGTGATGCGATGCAGTCGTAATGTGTTGAAAGAAATAGGGAATGATTCTTTAGACGGTGCCATTGTTTACGGTGAATTACTCGATGAAGAAATCATATTTATGGAACACGGCGTGCACTTCTCGGCAAATGTTGTAAAAGGACACAAAACAGGATTTTTTCTTGATCATCGCCATAACCGTAAACGTGTTGGAGCACTTTCAAAAGGTAAAACAGTTTTAGATGTTTTTGCCTACGCTGGTGGTTTTTCGATTCACGCATTGGTAGGCGGAGCGAGAAAAGTTACGAGTGTCGACATTAGTGCTCATGCCTTAGAAATGGCGACCAAAAATGCGGCGTTAAATACGTTCAAAGGCGAACATGAAAATGTGGTGGGAGATGCTTTTGCCATTCTAAAAAAGTATCAAGCTGAAAATAAAAAATTCGACGTTGTGGTGATTGATCCACCTTCGTTTGCTAAGAGTAAAGAAGAAATCAAAACGGCTGTTTATAAATACACTGAACTGGCGAAATTAGGTGCTCAACTTGTTCAAAAGAATGGAATTTTAGTCTTGGCTTCTTGCTCTTCTCGGGTCTCTGAGGAAGAATTTCTAGAAAGTCATCAACAGGCATTTCGAATGACGGGAAACCATTTCAAACAAATAGAAGTAACGAGACACGATATTGACCACCCGATTGCATTTGCGGAAGGTGCTTATTTGAAATGTGCTTATTATTTGAAGTCTTAACGCAAAGAAGTATTCATTCTCACTCTACTTTTTTAACCTCAAAGTTCGCAAAGAAGGCGCAAAGGACACAAAGAATTCTTCATTCTCGCTTTTCCTTCCGCTCTATTCTCTCATTCTCACTCTGTTTTTCTCACCATTTCTACATGCGGAATATCATCTTCCAAATACATCTCTCCCACTTGTTTAAATCCGTGTTTAACATAAAAATCAACTAGATATTCTTGTGCCGAAATACGTATTTCTTGTTTCCCAAAAAGATGTTCTATTTTCTCCAATGATTTGATCATTAACTCATGCGCTAAACCTTTTCTACGTTTAGATTTTTGTATAGCCACACGACCTATTGACACTTCTTTGTAGGAAATATTTTGTGGCACAATTCGAGAGACCGCAACAACTTCATTTTTAGAATTCAGTCCATACAGATGATACGAAACCAGGTCTTTTTTATCCACTTCTTGATACGGACAATTTTGTTCTACCACAAAGACTTCCGTTCGGAGAAAAAGAATGTGGTAGTATTCTAGTGCCGTTAATTCAGAAAAATGTTTGCACATCCATGTTAATTTCTCTTTCCTCATATATTTGGCCCTTTGTTGCTTATTAAATAAGTCATAAATATACACTATTTCAAAATTTTATAGAAATACTCCTTATTAAAAGTGTAATTTTGCACTTCTAAATCAAAAAATGGCTTCCAGTAAAAGCATCTATACCAAACCTTTTGTACTCATGTGCTTAAGTACGCTGTTATTTTCAGCGAGCTTCAGTATGATTATTCCAGATTTACCCAGTTATTTATCGAGTTTGGGAGGTGCTGAATACAAAGGATTAATTATTTCGCTTTTTACAATCACTGCTGGAATATCCCGTCCTTTCTCTGGTAAACTAACAGACACGATTGGGCGTATTCCTGTGATGATAATTGGTTCATTGGTATGCGTTGTATGTGGCCTACTCTATCCAGTTTTGACGACTGTTTATGGATTTCTTTTCTTACGATTAGTTCATGGTTTTTCGACAGGGTTCAAGCCGACATCTGCTGCAGCTTATATTGCCGACATCATCCCTAAAGAACGTTGGGGCGAGGCCGTTGGATTGTACGGAATGGCATTTAGTCTAGGTCAAGCAGTTGGTCCGGCAGCGGGAAGTTATATTACCATGTATTTTTCTATCGAGACCTTGTTTTATATCTCTTCCTTAGTTGGATTGTTATCTGTAATTATGATTTTACAATTAAAAGAGACTTTGGTAAAGAAAGAGAAATTTCGTTTTTCTCTTTTGAAAATGAAAAAAGAAGAAATCATCGATCGGAACGCTATTCCAGCCGCCATTGTTGTCGTTTTAACGTATCTATCATTTGGTGCTATTTTAACCCTGATCCCTGACTGGACAGAACATATTGGCATCAAAAACAAAGGAGCATTCTTCATCCTCTTTACCTTATCATCACTTCTAGTGCGTTTTGTTTCTGGTAAAGTCTCCGACAAATATGGACGGATACGTGTCATAAATTTTGGATTGGTAGCCATCATATTCTCAACGGCTTATATTGGTTATGCGGATACGACGATTACATTTATGCTAGGTGGTTTTTTCTATGGCCTTGCATTAGGAATCCTATCACCAGCACTTAACGCATGGACAATTGACCTCAGTCAACCTGAACATCGTGGAAGAGCGATGGCAACTATGTATATTGCTTTGGAAGCCGGAATTGGACTCGGGGCGCTTATTTCGGGAAGTTATTATAGCGATGTAATTTCGCGCTTCCCAATCGTATTTTACACCATTGCTTTTGTCAATAGCTTTGCGTTAGTCTACCTGTATTTTCGAAAAAGAAGAATGAAGTTGGTGACTATCTAATCACTTTAATCCTCTTGTTTTCTTGATATTCTCGTAAGCTGATTGAATTTGTTGGAACTTCTCTTTCGCTGCTTTTTGATGCTCTTGTCCCATATCTTGTACTTTATCCGGATGATATTTGATCGCCATTTTTCGATACGCACTTTTAATTTCACTGTCCGTTGCACTTTCTGTAATTCCCAAAATCACATAATCGGATTGCGGATTGCGATAGAACATATTTTTGACACTCTGAAAATCGGCATCGCTCACATGTAATTGTCTTGCAATTCGATAAATGACGTTGATTTCTTGGTCCGAAACATGATTGTCTGCTTTGGCAATTCCGAACAAATAATGAATCAATTGTATGCGTACTTCTTCCGTTGTTCGGTAGCGTAAAAAACTACACGTCTCATTGATGTTGACACGATCTTGGTCGAGCGTTTCTTTTAGGAAAGCTAAATGTTGTCGTGTAAATTGATGACCAAATTGACCTTGAAAAAACGTTTTTAGATAATCCAATTCTGCTTTCAATACTTTGCCATCAGCTTTCATGACCGCAGCAGAAAGCATCAAAAGAATAGATATAAAATCGTGTTGTTCGCCTTGCCCATAACCACGTGGCATTTGTTGAAATGGGTCACGGTAATTTTGACTTCCGTTTTGAAAACGTTGTTGATTGTTGTCTTGATTTCTTGTACTAGCAAGAATGGAATCGACTAAATACCCTATTCCATATCCAACAATGGCTCCAAAAAAATTGTAGCCCATTATAAAAAACCCTAAAAACGCTAAGAAGTATTTCAACTGTAAAACTTAAAAAATGAACGCTGTAAACTTCGATTTATTAATCGTATCGTCAACAGCGTTCAAAAAATTTGATGCGAATATATTAAACTAATTGAATACTTCTTTCAATAAATTGATCTAAAGCTTCACCTTTTAGTAAACCTTGGGAAAGAAGTGCTAAATCTGTTAGTTGTTTTGCTTTCTCCGACTTGGATGTTGCATCACTTTCTTTTGTTAGTGCTTCAATCTTTGGGTGATTGGCATTTACCATCACTTTATACGTTTCAGGGAAAGCGCCAAAGAATGCATTGCCACCTAGTTTTTGTTGTTCCATCATCCGACGAATAAACTCTGGTTGTGTCACAATAATCGGTGCGTCCGTTGGAGACATACTCTTCATTTCAATGTTATATTTCTCTTTGTCAACTACGCCTTCGAAAACTACTTTCATCGCTTCCTCATCCTCTTTTGAAAGTTTGGAAGGAATCTCATCTGTTTTCTTAATCAAGTTATCAATACTATCGGCATCAACACGTGTCAAAGTCACATCTTGGTTTTCTTGTTCAAATTTAGAAATCCAGTGTGGTGCTAAAGGTCCATCAACCACAATAACATCGTAACCACGGTCTTTAGCTGCTCTTACAAAACTAAATTGTCCTTCTGCGTCACTCGTATAAAGAATCACTACTTTGTTATCTTTATCCGTTTGAAGTGGTTTTACTTTCTCCAAATATTCTTCGGAAGTGTAGAATTTACCATCCAACGATTTCAATAACGTGAATGCTTTTGCTTTCTCCGCAAATTTTTCGTCCATCAATGTTCCATATTCCACGAATACTTTCAAATCTGCCCATTTGGATTCAAAATCAGCACGATCTTTCTTGAACATTTCAGCTAATTTATCCGCTACTTTCTTCGTAATGTGTGACGAAATTTTCTTCACATTGCTATCACTTTGTAAATACGAACGAGAAACGTTTAATGGAATATCTGGAGAATCAATCACACCATGCAACAAGGTCAAAAACTCAGGAACAATTTGTTCTACATTGTCTGTAATGAAAACTTGATTGCTATAAAGATTGATTTTATTACGCTGAACTTCAACGCGTTCGTTAATTTTTGGGAAATACAATATTCCTGTCAAGTTGAACGGATAATCCACATTTAAATGAATGTGAAACAATGGATCTTCGAAAGACATTGGATACAATTCACGGTAAAATGCTTTGTAATCTTCGTCTGTTAAATCTGCTGGTTTTTTTGTCCAAGCAGGAACGGTATTATTCACTTGATTGGGAACGTCAATCGCAACACGTTTGATATTTCCTTTGTCGTCTTTTTCACCTTCTGGAGAATCAATATATTCTGTTACAGTTCCAAAAATGATTGGAATTGGTAAGAATTTACAGTATTTCGTTAGAATTCCTTGTAATCTTTCTTTCTCCAAAAATTCGGTAGAATCTTCTCCAATATAAAGAATGATGTCTGTTCCACGTGTTTCTTTTTCAATGTCCGAAATCGTATATTCTGGTGAACCGTTGGATTCCCATTGTACGGCTTGCGAACCTTCAGTACGAGAAAGTGTGCGAATTTGCACTCTTTCAGCGACCATAAATGCCGAATAGAAGCCTAAACCAAAGTGACCGATGATGTTTTCAGCACCTTCTTTTCCTTTGTATAAGTTCACAAATTCTTCCGCTCCAGAGAACGCTATTTGATTGATATATTTGTCAATTTCTTCAGTTGTCATACCGATACCATTATCCGATATCGTAATTGTTTTAGCGGCTTTATCTAATTTCACCTCTACTTTCAAATCGCCTAATTCTCCTTTGAATTCACCAGAAGAAGAAAGAACTTTCAATTTTTGACACGCGTCAACGGCGTTGGAAACTAATTCTCTTAAAAATATTTCGTGATCAGAGTATAAAAATCGTTTAATGATCGGAAAGATGTTTTCCGTTTGAACGTTAATTTGACCTGTTTTCATTTTTAAAGTTTTTTAAATGTTTTCCTTTTTTAGTCAAGGTTTATGCCAATGAAATTAGTCTGACAAAATGACTTTAAAAATGATGAATGTATGTCATTATTTCGGTAAGTTCTAAAATGAATAGCTGAAATTGGGAGAAGAAAGAGTTTCAAATATTCAAACGAAATACTTGAAATTTCAATTCTTTATTCTTCTTTTACTTTTTGTCCGTCAAAAAGTAACAAAAACCTCGCCGTCGTGATCTTTTTCATCACCCAAATCTTTCTCATTGCTTGTAAAAATAAAACTCGCTAGCGCTCAAACAGTTATTTTTACTACAGCAATTTCGTCGTTTGGGTCCCGACGAAAAAATCAATACGGCATCCTAATCAGTCTTTGTATTTGGAATTTCGATTTAAATCCTATTTCGTATTATCACAAAACCGTTTTTAAAAATTGTCCTGTGTAACTTGCTGGGTCTTTGGCTAGATCTTCGGGTTTCCCTTCGAAAATAATATTTCCGCCTGCTTCTCCACCTTCCAAACCGATGTCAATAATCCAATCTGCGGATTTGATAATGTCTAAATTATGTTCGATAACAATCAGTGAATTTCCTTGATCAACCAAGCGTTGAAAAGCAATCAGTAATTTTTCAATATCGTAAAAATGCAATCCAGTTGTTGGTTCATCGAAGATAAATAAAGTGTTTTTTTGCTCGTTCGATTTGATTAAAAAAGAAGCTAATTTCACCCGCTGTGCTTCTCCACCAGAAAGTGTGCTGGAAGCTTGCCCCATTTTTAAATAACCCAAACCAACATCTGATAAGGGTTGAATTTTAGCAACAATTTTTTCTGCTAAACGGTCGTCCATTTGGGAGAAAAATTCAATTCCTTGTTGGATGTCCATTTCTAAAATATCGGAAATATTTTTACCATCCAACAAAATATCTAAAGTTTCGGACTTGTATCGTTTTCCTTGACATGCTTCACATTTCAAATGAACATCGGCCATAAATTGCATACTGACCGTTACGGCACCTTCGCCTTCGCACATTTCGCAACGTCCTCCTTCAACATTAAAACTAAAGTAACCTGGTTTTAATCCCAAGGCTTTTGCTTTGGATGTTTTAGCAAACAGTTCGCGGATATCATCGAACGCTTTTACGTAGGTAACTGGATTACTTCGTGAAGATTTTCCGATAGGGTTTTGGTTGACAAATTCTAAGTCCGTAATGCGTTTGAAATCGCCTTTTATTTCTTTGAAGTTTCCGATAGCATCGCCGTATTGTCCTAACTTTTGACGAATAGCAGGATAGAGTATTTCTTTTACCAAGGTGCTTTTTCCAGAACCCGAAACGCCTGTCACACAAACGAATGAATAGAGCGGAAATTTAACGGTTACATTCTTTAAATTATGTTGTTTAGCGCCAACAACCTCAATATAACTAGATGATTTTCGACGGAATTTCGGAACGTCAATCTTGCGTTTCCCCGTTAAATAATCAGCCGTCAAACTATTCTTTGCTTTCAATAATTGCTGGTGATTTCCTTGAAAAACCACTTCGCCACCAAAAACACCAGCTTTCGGTCCAATGTCAATAATTTGATCGGCCGCACGCATAATCGATTCTTCGTGTTCGACGATGATTACGGTGTTTCCTAAATCACGTAAACGCTTTAAAACAGTAATCAACCTTTCGGTATCTCGTGGATGCAAACCAATGCTCGGCTCATCTAAAATATACATCGAGCCCACTAAACTACTTCCTAACGAAGTGGCTAAATTAATCCGTTGCGATTCACCTCCAGAAAGCGAATTTGAACTACGATTCAAGGTCAAATATCCCAATCCAACATCGCTGATAAATTGTAAACGATTCGTGATTTCAGGTAACAACCTTTTAGTGATAGCTTCTTGATGTTTTTCTAATTTTAAGTTCTTGAAAAAAGGAAGAATTTCGCTTATTGGCATCAATACAATATCGGTAATCGATTTTCCGTCAATTTTGACATAATTCGCATCTTTTCGTAAACGTGTTCCACGACAATCGGGACATAATGTTTTTCCACGAAAGCGCGATAACATCACACGGTATTGAATTTTATAGCCGTTGGATTCTAAGTATTTGAAGAATTTATTTAATCCTTCGAAATACTCATTTCCAGTCCATAATAACTGATATTGCTCTGGCGTAAGGTCTTCAATTGGTTTATGAATTGGGAATTTAAACTTTGACGCACTGTTAATTAACTCGTTTAAAAATTCGCGCATTGTTTCACCTCTCCAGCAAGCAATACCACCTTCATAAACGCTCATACTTGAGTCTGGAATCACTAATTTTTCGTCAATACCAATAACGCTTCCGAAGCCTTCACACGTTTGACAAGCGCCAAATGGATTGTTAAAGGTGAAAAAATGTTCATTCGGCTCGACAAATTCCATTCCGTCTAACTCAAAACGGTTGTTGAAATCCATCATTTTTTCGCCGTCTAATAAATACACACAGCACGTTCCTTGCCCTTCACCAAAAGCGATATTGATGGAGTCGGCGATTCTGTATTGTTCATCTTCATCGAATTTCTGAACGCGAATTCGGTCGATGAGTAAATATGCTTTATCGAGATTTTTTTGATCTTTAGAAACATCGTCTAATTCAAAAACATCATTTCCGATTAAAATTCGTAGATAACCTTGTTCTTTAAGTAATTGCAATTGACGTTCAACACCGTATTTTTTGAAACCTAAAATAGGAGACAAAATATACAATTTACTTTCTTCGGGAAGCTCCATGATAAAGTTGACGACATCCGTTACCGAATGTTTTCTTACTTCTTTTCCAGAAATGGGCGAAATCGTTTTTCCAGCTCTTGCAAACAACAATTTCAGATAATCGTATACTTCAGTCGTCGTTCCAACGGTCGAACGTGGATTCGTCGAAATAACCTTTTGTTCAATGGCAATCGCAGGTGAAATTCCTTTTATAAAGTCTACTTCTGGTTTGTCTAGTTTTCCTAAAAATTGACGTGCATACGACGAAAGACTTTCTACATAGCGACGTTGCCCTTCTGCGAAAAGTGTATCAAATGCTAAGGACGATTTTCCAGAACCAGACAATCCCGTTATTACAATCATTTTACCATGCGGAATCTCTACATCAATATTTTTCAAATTGTTGACACGCGCTCCTTTGATATGTATGAATTTCTGAATCATGAATGAAACGTTATAATGAATGTAATTTTGCGATTTTAATTTGAATTAGTGTCTTTTATAACGTATCAATAATTTCGTCATCCACGATTTCAGGTACTGTCACTTTCAATTTCGGTTCTTGTTCCATCGCTCTTTTAATAGCAAAAACGGCTCCTTCATTTCTCGCCCATGAACGTCTGGAAATACCATTATTGACATCCCAGAAAAGCATATTTTGCAACTTTCTGTCCGCTTCTTCTGTGCCGTCTAACAACATCCCAAAACCACCATTAATCACTTCTCCCCAACCAACGCCACCACCGTTGTGAATGGAAACCCAAGTCGCTCCGCGAAAACTATCACCGATAACATTTTGAATCGCCATATCGGCTGTGTAACGCGATCCATCATAAATATTGGAGGTTTCTCTAAAAGGAGAATCCGTTCCAGAAACATCGTGGTGATCTCTACCTAAAACAACAGGCCCAATTTTTCCATCGCCAATAGCCTTGTTAAATGCTTTCGCAATTTCAACACGACCTACGGCGTCAGCGTATAATATTCTTGCTTGCGAACCAACTACTAATTTATTCGCTTGTGCACCTTCAATCCATTGAATATTGTCTTGCAATTGTTGCTGAATTTCTGCAGGAGCAGTTTGCATGATTTCACTCAATACTTCTTTGGCGATTTCATCTGTTTTTTGTAAATCCTCTGGTTTTCCTGAAGCACAAACCCATCTAAAAGGGCCAAAACCGAAATCAAAACACATCGGTCCCATGATATCTTGCACATACGAAGGATATCTAAAATCGACACCATTTTCTGCCATGACATCTGCACCAGCACGTGAAGCTTCGAGCAAGAAAGCATTCCCATAATCGAAGAAATAAGTTCCTTTTGCCGTGTGTTTATTGATCGCTGCAATTTGTCTAATCAATGAAACGTGTACCTTTTCCTTAAATAATTCAGGATTGCTCACCATTAATTCATTCGCTTCTTCAAACGATAAATCAACTGGATAATAACCGCCTGCCCACGGATTGTGAAGCGACGTTTGATCGGAACCAAGGTCGATATGTATATCTTCTTGTAGGAAATATTCCCATACATCGACCACGTTTCCGACATAGGCTAAAGAAAGTACTTCTTCATTTTTTTGCGCCGTACGAACTCTATCCGTTAATTGTTTTAAATCATAAAATATTTCATCCACCCAACCTTGGCTATGGCGTTTTTCTGCCGCATTTTTGTTGACTTCAGCCGTTACAGAAATACATCCTGCGATATTTCCTGCTTTTGGTTGTGCGCCAGACATTCCGCCCAAACCAGCCGTGACGAATAAACCTCCTTTTGGCGATTTACCAATTTTTCTAAATCCATTTAGTACCGTTATCGTAGTTCCATGGACGATTCCTTGTGGCCCAATGTACATATATGAACCAGCAGTCATTTGACCATATTGTGTCACGCCTAACGCATTATAACGTTCCCAATCATCCGGTTTGGAATAATTCGGAATCATCATACCGTTTGTAACGACGACTCTTGGCGCGTCTTTATGAGAAGGAAACAATCCCATTGGATGACCAGAATACATCGCTAATGTTTGCTCGTCCGTCATTTCAGAAAGATACTTCATCGTCAATCGATACTGAATCCAGTTTTGGAAAACAGCTCCATTTCCGCCGTAGGTAATCAATTCATCGGGATGTTGTGCTACTGCGTAATCCAAGTTATTTTGAATCATCAACATAATCGATTTCGCTTGCAGTGATTTTCCAGGATATTCATCAATCGGGCGAGCGTACATTTTATACGTCGGCTTAAAACGGTACATATAAATACGTCCGTATTGAATTAATTCGTCGTAAAACTCGCTTGCTAATTCTTTATGAAATTGCTTTGGAAAATAACGCAAAGCATTTCTCACCGCTAATTTCTTCTCTTCTTTAGTAAGTATATCTTTTCTTTTAGGCGCATGATTAACCAAAGGATTGATGTCTTGTTTTACTGGTAAAGTAGATGGAATTCCCATCTGAATATCGTTGTGAAATGCTTCTAATGTCATTTTTTCAAGTTTGAAACAAAGATACATTAGTTTACAAAGAAAGGAAAGAAGAAAACCAAAAAAGGCAACCGATTGAGTTGCCTTTTAAATATTATGTAACGTTTATTATTTTAGAAACTTAAAATTCATTCCTGGATAAACGGCTGCATTTCCCAATTCTTCTTCGATACGAAGTAATTGATTGTATTTTGCCATACGATCTGAACGAGAAGCTGAACCTGTTTTAATTTGACCGCAATTTAAAGCAACAGCTAAATCAGCAATGGTATTATCTTCTGTCTCACCAGAACGATGACTCATTACAGAAGTATAGCCGTTTTTAGTCGCTAAATGAACTGCTTCGATGGTTTCTGTTAAGGTTCCAATTTGGTTTACTTTAATCAAAATAGAGTTTGCAATTCCTTGATCAATTCCTTGTTTCAAACGAACGGTATTGGTTACAAACAAATCATCACCTACCAATTGAACTTTATCTCCAAGAGTTTCCGTTAACAATTTCCAACCTTCCCAATCGTCTTCCGCTAAACCATCTTCAACAGAGATAATCGGATATTTATCGCACCATTGTTTCCAATATTCGACCATTTCAGCGGATGTTCTTTCTTCTCCAGTTGATTCAAAAATGTATTTACCATTCTTGTAAAACTCGGAAGCAGCCGCATCAAGTGCAATGAAAACATCTTTACCGGGCACGAATCCAGCTATTTTAATTGCTTCTAAAACAACTTCAATCGCTTCTTCATTCGAATTTAAACTCGGAGCGAAGCCACCTTCATCTCCTACATTTGTAGACATTCCTTTTGATTTAAGAACACCTTTCAAATGATGAAAAATTTCCACTCCCCAACGCAATCCTTCAGAGAACGAATTAGCTCCTAAAGGCATCACCATAAATTCTTGAATATCTATTTTATTGTCCGCGTGAGATCCACCGTTTAAGATATTCATCATCGGAACTGGCATAGTCACAGCTCCAACACCACCAATGTAAGAATACAAAGACAAGTCAGCGTCTAATGCTGCTGCTTTGGCTATTGCTAATGAAGCACCTAAAAGTGCATTTGCGCCTAAATTAGATTTATTTGGTGTTCCGTCTAATTCAATTAAACGCTGGTCAATGGTTTTTTGATCAAACACAGACGCTCCAAATAACGCTTCTGCAATAATCGTGTTCACGTTGTTCACGGCTTTCTTAACACCTTTTCCTAAATAATAATTCTTATCACCGTCTCTTAATTCAACAGCTTCATGAATACCAGTCGAAGCTCCAGATGGAACGGCTGCTCTTCCAATACTCCCTGAAGAAGTATGTACATCCACTTCTAAAGTTGGGTTACCTCTAGAATCTAATATTTGTCTAGCAAAAATCTTTACAATTTTACTCATAGTGATTTATTTAGTTTTAAATGCGCTAATATTATCAATAAATTGGTCAAACAGATAACGAGAATCATTTGGTCCCGCAGATGCCTCTGGATGGTATTGAACCGAAAATACGGGTCTATTTTTAATGCGAATTCCAGCGACAGAATTATCATTCAAATGACGGTGAGTTACTTCAATTTCGGAGTTATTCTGTGTACTTTCATCCGAAATAACGAAACCATGATTCTGAGACGTTACTTCACATTTACCAGTCATTAAATTTTTAACCGGATGATTTATTCCACGGTGACCATTAAACATTTTCACTGTTTTTAAATTCATCGCATGACCTATTAATTGATGTCCCATACAAATTCCAAAAACAGGAATATTTAAATCTAAAATGGACTTAACCAATTTAGTGGACTCAACCATTGCTGCAGGATCACCTGGGCCGTTAGAAAGCATTATGCCATCAAAGTTTGACGATTTTATCTCATCGATAGACGTATTCATTGGCAAAACCGTTACATCACAACCGCGGTCTGCTAAACAACGAATAATATTACGTTTTACCCCGAAATCAAGTAAAGCAACGTTATATTTAGAATGATCGGATTTTACGCTATATTTTTCTTTTGTAGAAACTTTAGAAGACAGTTCAAGACCTTCCATTGAAGGCGCAGCTTTTAATCTATTCTTTAACTCTTCGATATCGAAGATTTCAGAAGAAATAATAGCATTCATAGCTCCTTTATTTCTAATATGACGAACAAGTGCAC
>JBEBRN010000045.1:0-25523 GCA_040394775.1 Taishania pollutisoli | reverse complement strand
TCAAGGT
The DNA here is from genome assembly GCA_040394775.1 of Taishania pollutisoli. GTDB lineage: Bacteria > Bacteroidota > Bacteroidia > Flavobacteriales_D > Crocinitomicaceae > 40-80. Next base: position 25,516 of record JBEBRN010000045.1, on the reverse strand, counting down.
GTTGGGAATGTAATTCCTTTATTTCTTATTTTTATCGGACACTAGTGATTCCCAATAATAAAATCAATCACTCCTACTTCACCGAACTCTTACTTTTCCAATAATAGTAAAAAGGCAAGCCAGAAAGAATTAATATAATTCCGAGGATAGAAAGTGCAGGCGATTCTAAAAAAGAAATCACTAATAAAAGCATACAGAATAAAATAAAAATAATCTGAATTATTGGATACCCAAATGCTTTGTAGGGACGAGGTGTGGTTTTATCTTTAACGCGAAGAATAATGACACCTAAAACAATCAATCCATAAAAGATAAAAGCCGCTATAATTACTAAATCAGTTAAGAAGTCGAAAGAGCCTGAAAAAACTAAAATACTTGCCCAAATACATTGATAGATCAATGAATTGACAGGTGTTTTTCTTTTCTCACTGATTTTCGCAGCACCTTTGAAAAACATGTTCTTTTGTGCCATTGCATAGTAAATACGAGAAGCGGCAAGAATAGTAGCATTCGTACAACCAATGGTCGAAACCAGAATCATTCCACTGACAATGTAAGCACCACTATTTCCAAAAATTTTATTCATGACCAATACAGCAGCAATACTATTCTGATCGGCTTTTGTAGCGGCCACCATTTCGTCAATCGGCATGACATATAAGTAACTGGTATTAATGATGACATATAAAATAATAGTCAACGAGACACCGATAAACATCGCTCTTGGCAACGTTTTGTGTGGCTCATGAATCTCTTCACCAACGAAACCAAGAGACAACCAGCCTTCATAACCCCAAAAAGCATTTCGCATCGCAATGACCATCACGCCGAAAAATCCAAAAAAAGTAAATCCATCACTTGGATAACTGGCGGAAGGTGTATTGAAAGTTTCCCAACTTCCGATGCTACTATTCATCGCTAAAACGGCAATAATGATAATGGAGAATCCAATAATGAAAGTCGAAACCATGCTCACAAAACCACCTTTTTTAGCGCCACTTGCATTAATGAATGTCAATAGAATGATAAGTAAAATGGCAACCACTTTAGCGCCGATGTTGTCAAGTGGTTGTATCACACCAAGAATAGTGATGGATTCTAATGCTGGTGAAAGATGTGGCAAGGCGATAAATGTATTCAGTGCGCCTGCAAAAATAAAAGCAATAGAAGAAATGGTCGCTGTTTGTATGATAGAGAAACACGCCCATCCGTATAAATACGAAACGGTTTTACCATATACTTTCTCTAACCATGAAAAAGGGCCACCTGAATGAGGAAACAATGCACCTAATTCACCAATGCTTAATACGCCGAAGATGACAATAACTCCTGAAAGAACCCATGCTAAAATAACGAGCCAAGATGCATGAAGTCCTTCCGCCATTGGTGCTACTTTTTTGAATACACCAGAGCCGATAATAGAACTCATCACAATGATAATGGCCATTTTCAAGCCAAAGGATTTTAGTAAACTCGCGTTTTTGGTTTCAAGCATCGATTTCGTTTTTAACAGCATAAAAGTATAAAAAAAAGAATGCGGTACTACATGCTATGTGTTTTATGAATCCTACGCTTTAAAAAAATTGATCTATTTTTTAACGCAACTGTTAAATTAAGACACTTAAGTCATTAATTAGGTTTTTTATTTGAATTTTGGATTTCGATTGCGTAATTTTACGCTAACAATAAAATTATAGATTATGAAAAAGATAGCAATTTTCTCGTTTTCCTTACTCCTTCTAAGCTCTTTCTTATGGCTTCCAAGCTCCAACGATAACGGTATTAAATTTCAAGAAATTACATTTAATCAAGCATTAACACAAGCGAAGAAAGATCACAAATTTATCTTCATGAATGTGTATGCAGTTTGGTGTGCACCGTGTACTAACCTTAAAAAGACAACCTTTCAATCAGATAAGATAGGAAGTGCCTTCAACAAGAGTTTTATCAATATCTCTGTTGATGCTGAAAAAGGAGAAGGTATTGAGTTGTCAAAAAAATATGAAGTGACCGCTCACCCATTGATGTTAGTGATTAACTCCGAAGGAAAAGTAGTGAAAAGAATTCTTGGATATGTAAAAGAAGATCAACTACTCAAAGAAGTAAAAGGTTATTTAAAATAGTTAATTAACAAATAGATGAATGCGGGATAATGAAAGTTATTCCGCATTTTTTTGTTTCGCTTCTTCTATAATCGATTCAACTACTTCTGGATTTAACAAAGTACTCGTATCGCCTACTTTATCGTATTCTCTTTCTGCGATTTTTCTCAAAATACGACGCATGATTTTTCCTGAACGTGTTTTTGGTAAGTCACTGACAAATTGAATAATATCTGGTTTAGCAATCGCTCCAATCATTGAAATAACGGTTGCTAGAATTCGTTTTTGAATAGTGGCTTTATCTTCGTTCGTATCTGCAATCTTAATAAACGCATAAATCCCCTGTCCTTTGATATCATGTGGATAACCAACAATAGCCGATTCAATCACTTCTTCGTTTGAATTGATGGCATTTTCCAATTCTGCCGTACCCATTCGATGACCTGAAATATTCAATACATCGTCGACACGACCAGTAATTCGGTAATATCCTTCGCTATCTCTTAAACAACCGTCTCCTGAGAAATAATTGTTGGGATAGGTTGAAAAATAAGCCATTTTAAAACGCTCATGATTGCCATACGTGGTTCGTAACATGCCTGGCCAAGGGAACTGAATACAAAGATTTCCCGAAACATCATTTCCGTGGAGTTCCTTTCCATCTTCATCCATCAAAATTGGTTGAATACCTGGAAGTGGCAACATCGCATAACTGGGTTTTGTCGGTGTAATTCCCGTTAAAGGAGAAATTAAAATCCCGCCATTTTCGGTTTGCCACCATGTATCGACAATCGGTAGTTTCCCCTTCCCTATTTTCTCATTATACCATTTCCATGCTTCCTCATTGATGGGTTCACCCACAGAACCTAAAACACGCAAAGAACTCAAATCTTTTCCTTCCAAATAACTTTCTCCATGTGCCATCAAGGAACGAATAGCAGTCGGAGCAGTATATAATATATTTACTTTGTGTTTATCGACAATATCCCAAAAGCGACTAGCATCTGGATAAGTCGGAATTCCTTCAAACATCAGAACTGTTGCACCTTGCGAAAGTGGTCCGTAAACTATGTAAGAATGACCTGTAATCCATCCAATGTCGGCGGTACAAAAGAAAACTTCATCGGGTTGATATTGGAAAACATTCGAAAAAGTATATCCTGTGTACACCATATAACCGCCTGTTGTGTGAACAACGCCTTTTGGTGTTCCTGTTGAACCAGAAGTGTATAAAATGAACAGCGTATCTTCCGCATCCATTTCTTCGGCTGGACAATGTTTCTCCGCTTTTTTAATTTCATCATGCCACCAAACATCGCGTTCGGAATGCATGGTAATCGCTGACTTTGTATGCTGAACGACAATTACTTTTTCAACAGAACTCGTCTGAGTTAATGCTTCGTCCACCGTATTTTTTAACGGAATGGTTTTGTTACCGCGATAACCGCCATCTGCTGTGACAACTAATTTGCAAGATGCATCGTTCACTCTATCGGCAATAGAATGAGCGGAAAAACCGCCAAATACAACCGAATGAATGGCACCAATTCGCGCACATGCTAACATTGTAATGGGTAATTCAGGAATCATCGGTAAATAAATGCAGACACGATCACCTTTTTGTATGCCGTTGTTACGCAATACATTGGCAAATGCTTCTACTTTCTCTAACAATTGAGAATACGTCAATGTGATGGTCGCATCGTTCGGATTGTTGGGTTCCCAAATGATAGCGGGTTTGTCTCCTAATTTAGGAATATGTCGATCGATACAATTTTCAGTAATATTCAATTTAGCACCTTCAAACCATTTGATTTCGGGTTTCTTAAAATCCCATTCTAATACTTTGTCCCATATCTTTCGCCAGTAAAATTCATCGGCTATTTCACCCCAAAAAGCGGTTGGATTCTCAACACTATAACGATAGGTTTCTTGGTATTCTTCAAATGACTTTATCTGGAAATTCATAGCTATCAAATTAAGATGGTCGTTTTCGTTTCCCTAAAAGTACCTAATTTTTGGAATGAAATCAAATAGAAACGGTAAATTTTAAAAGAATGATTTAACGTAAGTATCTATTTCAAATTAAAAATATATCCAACTTAATATTGGAGTTTATTATTTAACCGCAAAGGGCGCCATGAAAGCGCAGAGTGACGCTGAGAATAAGCCCGAATCTAAGTGTAAAGATTTATCATTGAAATAAATCAGGCACTTTTTATCTCAAAAACCGAATAATTCTTTGAATTTCATCGATTGTCTTCGAGAAACTTCAATCTTAATGCCATTGGTCAAAGTAAACTGCAAACCGCCATTAAACCAATTCTCTACGTTTTCGATATAATTTAAATTGACAATATACCGTCTATTTGCTCGAAAGAAAAGCTTTGGATCGAGTGTATCTTCAATGGCATTTAGAGAACGAATCACCATCGGTCGGAAGGTATCAAAATAGATTTTAACGTAATTTCCTTCCGATTCAAAATAGCGGATTTTTTCTATTTCTACAAACCAACATTTATCATTTTCCTTGATGAAAATCTTATCTTTTGGGCCTAATGGATAGCGATCAATCGGTTGACTAGTCGAATCAAAATCATCTTGCAATGAAATCTTTTTCAGTGCTTCCGCTAATCTTGATGGATCAATCGGTTTTAATAAATAATCAAGTGCATCGACCTCAAACGCCTTAATCGCATATTCATCATACGCCGTTGTGAAGATAACTTGCGGAATCTCCTCCAATTTCTTCAACATTTCCAAGCCATTCATTCCGGGCATCTGAATATCCAAAAATATCAAATCGGGTTGTAAATCATGAATCATCTGAATGGCTTCCGTTGCGTTGGACGCTTCACCAATAATTTCCAAATTAGATTCCGACTTCAACATCGATTTAAGTTCTTCTCTTGCTAAACGTTCGTCGTCAACAATTAAATATGTTGTTTTTCTGTTCATAAAATATGTTTAATGATGACTTCGCTCACGACTGTATTATCTTTCTCAAAGATATGAAAATGGGCATTCGATTTATACATTAATTTCAGTCTACTTTTGGTGTTTTCAATACCAATTCCTGTTTCCGATAGTTCATTTTTCAATTTTCCTGTATTGGTCACACGAAGTATTAAATCATTCGCATCACGAGCAACTTCAATGGTCACTTTTCCACCTTCAATTTCTCTGGAAATACCGTGTTTAATTGCATTTTCAGCTAATATTTGAATTATAAAAGGTGGTATTTCTGTATTTTCTACTGTTTTATCAATTTGAAAATCAACCATTAAGCGATCTTCAAAACGTACTTTTTCCAAATCTAAATAATTCGCAACAAGTGCCAACTCCTCTTTGATGGATATAGTATCTTTTTTTCCAGAAATAAGTGACGTTCGCAATAGATTAGACAATTTCGTTATCGTTTTCTTCGCTAATTCAGGATCAATTTCCACTAAAGCGCGAATGGAATTCAACGAATTGAATAAAAAATGAGGATTCAATTGCGATTTCAAATTTTTCAGTTCTATCTCGTTTTGACTACTCTGCAAACGAAGATTATCCATTTCTTGAAAATAGGATTTATTGAAAAAATAATACGTCAAATAAATACCATTCCACAAGATAAGCAATAGAATTGCTCCCAACATATTGAGATAAAAGAAGCTATTTTGGTACTGTTCTATGAAATAATCAAAAGGACGATTGTTAAACATCCAACCTATGAGTGCTTCTGTATTCACGAGTAAGAATGCAATACACAACATGAGCAAAGACATTCTCGGAGCCAATTTTAAAAATGGCATTTCAAGCCATCTAAAACGCAACATAACATACCGCATACAATGCGTCAATAAAATTCCCATGGTGGCAAATGAAAGCGCGATAATCAGCGACTTCATCGAGATTTCTTGCTTGTCGCTTAAATAATTAGCGGCAAATGAAATGAACACATAAATGGCCCATCCAATTATTTGCGCTATCCAATAAACTCTTTTTGCGAACTTCATGTATCAAAAATAAGAAATCAATCTGATCTTAGGTGAAAAAATAAAATCTTGAAACTATATTGCCTTAGGATTATATCGGATAGCTTGAATTTTCAACTTAAATTTTCCTACAACAAAAAAGAGGAACCAATTTGATTCCTCTTTTCACTATCTATTAAAATGCTATTTGCTTATTGAGCGTTCGCTATTTCTACAAATTTATCGTACGATACTTTTGTGTCTGCTAATTTAGCGGTTGCTTTTACGAATTCAATCAACTTCGTTTCAGCAATCATATCGTAAATACGATTCGATTCTTCTTTGTTCGTTAACAATTGATTGGCTGAAGCTGTTAAATCTTTATCTTCTGGAGCTGGAATACCGTATTGTGCGTATTGCTTCAAGATTAAATCTTTTGCAAAACCAATGACTTCTTCTTGCTTTAATTGAAGGTTATTCTCCTTGAATATTTTCCCTTGGATAATTTGCCATCTCAAGCTCTTCTCGTATTCTGGATAAAGATTCTCTAATTCAGCTGCGTCCATTGGTTTTTCACTGCTTAGGCTAATCCATCTTTTCAAGAAATCTTCTGGAAGTGCTATTTTAGTATTTTCTAACAAGTGATTGTAAGCATCTCTCATCACCAAACGGTCTGAATCATTAGCGAACATATCTTCTAAATCTTTCTGAACTTTCGCTTTCAATTCCGCTTCGGATTTCACTTTTGCTTCACCGAAAAGTTTATCAAACAATTCTTGATTCATTTCTGCTAACTCGATGTGCTTGATTTCATTGATTTTCATTGAATATTTTTCACCAATTTCTGTCAAATCTTGTCCTTTCACACCTAACATCGCTGCCATATCGCTTTCGCCTTTAGAAACTGATCTTGGGTTCACCACAACAGTATCTCCAATTTTCTTATCTAAAAGTGCTTTTTTTGTCGCTTTATCTTCTACAAACTCCATAGAAATGGTAGAGTTGTTAGAAATTCCTCCTTCTTTTTCTGTCTCGTCGTCATTCAACTCTGTGAATTGAGCCAAAATCATATCCTTCTCACCTACTTTTTCAGAAGAAACTAATTTTCCATATCTTCTTCTTAAATCATCAACTTGCTTTCCGATTAAATCATTGTCAACATCCACTTTATTGTACGTCAATTTAGTCGATTTAGTCAATGGAATTTCAAATTCTGGTGTAATAGCAATATCGTAGAAGAATTCAAAATCCGTTGGATTTTCAAAATCACCTTTTACTTCGTGAGTAGAACTTGGAATCGGTTGGCCGATAATTTCTAATTTATTGTCATTGATATACTTAAACAATGTATCACTCACAAGACGGTTTAATTCTTCTGCTAATAAACCTTTTCCATATTGTTTCTTAATTAAACCAACAGGAATTTTACCCGGACGAAATCCAGGGATTTTAGCATTCTTTCTGTATTTTTCAATGGCAGTATTGACTTTATCCGTATAATCAGCAGATTCTACTTGAATTTTTAATAAAGCAACACCGTCTTTTAGATCCTCGCGAACAACATTCATTTTTTTAAAATTTTAGGCAAATTTAGAAATAAAAAGTGGTACAAGATAGCGTTATATGATTTTTCTTATTGGATTATCGAATAGAAAGAGTAAACAGAGTGAGAATGAGTGAAGAGAATGAGGAATTAAAACAGATGAAGTATGAACGCTCTCGCTCTGTTTCTCGCTCTAACCTTCTCTGGCCTTCTCTGGCCTTCTCTGGCCTTCTCTGGCCTTAATGGAGAATTAAAAAAACCAGAGTTGAATTTTTGCTTTCGCGCTGATTCTCACTCTGGTTTTCTGTACAGGCGGAGAGACTCGAACTCTCACACCTCGCGGCACTAGATCCTAAGTCTAGCGTGTCTACCAATTCCACCACGCCTGCTTTTATTAGACGGTGCAAAATTAGATATATTTTTATTTTATGCAAGCTATTTGAAAAATAAATTAAAAGAAAGAGGTTGTTACTCACAGATGGCAAAGGACAGAGTGAGAGTGAAGAGTGAGAGCGGTAACACAGAATGAGTGCTGATAGCTATCGGTAGAGAGAAGAGAGCAGAAGAGCTCATTGCGTCCTTAGCGCCTTCATTGCGAACATGGCGGTTAAAGTTTTATAAGTTCCACTTTTCAAAGTCTGCTTTCACTTCTAGGACGATTCGCTTTTTTAAAATGGGATGATAGAAATCGATATAACCAGCGTGAAGAAATAAGCGTTCGGAAACACGTCCATATAAATCATCGCCTAAAATAGGTATGTTTAATCCTTTTTCGTGTGAAGCATGCATGCGCAATTGATGTGTTCTACCGGTTACTGGCCAAAAATGAACATAGGTATAATTTCCGATTGATTTGATTTTTTGAAACTTGGTCAATGCTTCTTTACCGTGCTCGTAACAAACCAATTGTCGTGGGCGGTCGTTTAAATCGCCTCTTAGTGGTAAATTTATCGTTCCTTCATTTGTCTCAAGTGCTCCATCCAAAATAGCATCATACCGTTTGATAATCGTATGATCGATAAACTGTTGTTGCAGAATTTGATGCACCTTTTTCACTTTAGCCGCCAGCAAAATTCCGGACGTGGACATATCCAATCGATGTAACAATAACGGTCCAGTCGCATCGGGATACATTTCTTCCAATCGCGTTAAAACGGAATCAGTATAAATATTTCCGGGAACAGATAAAAATCCTTCTACTTTATGAATCGCTACGACATAATCATCTTCATAAATGATGTCTAACGTTTTTACCTCTTTGGAAAGCTGTTGTAAACGCAACAATAACGGATTCTCTTCCACCGATAATCCTTGCAACATGTGCGACAAAATAGGTTCACATTTTCCTTTGCAGCAAGAATAAAATAGTCCATGCTTGAGAATCTCAGAACGTGGCGATTGTCCCCACCAAAACTCAGCTAATGCAATCGGTTTTAAATCGTTTTTATATGCATACTGAAATAATTTCGGTGCTGCACATTCTCCTGCTCCTGCTGGTGGTAATACGCCTAGTGTTTGGGTAAAAAGTTGATCTAAATCTTTCTCTTGGTGATGGGCATTCAAAAATCGAAACTCTTGAAAAATTTTCAATTGGAGTTTACATGATAGTGCTGAACGTTTTTCTTTTAATTGGTTGAAATCACTTTTTACTAATTCTATACTTTTCTTTAAATCGACTATTTCCTGTAATTTATATTTTTTAAACCATTTAAACTGAATGTTCTCAGTTGCGCTTTGTTGATCTATTTCTTTTAGTTGCTCCTTATCCGTTATTTGCAAGCGCAATTCATCTCGTTTTTGTTTCGATATTTTCAACGCTTGACGCCCATTTTCTATTTCATCTTCAATAAACTCAATTTGCGCTAAAATTTTCGACACTTCTTTTTTTAAATCACCTCGTTCCTCAATAGCTAGAATCTCAAGATTTACCTCTGTGATTTCTTCGGCCTCAGTCAGGTAAAAACTATCAGGATGAAGAATGTCGTACACTGACGGAACGAAATAATCGTAGGTATTTGTTTCTCCTAGTTTTCCAGAGAAACCCGCTAAAAAACCTACTTCTCCTTGTTGATTTTCACATACTAAAACGCCAAACATCTTTCCAGGTGCTGATTTCTCATTCGTAGGATCGATTACAAAGTGTTGAAGGATTTCCGGCGATTCAGAAATGTACTTTTTTAACACATCCGCCGCTTGAATCGCAATTGGATGCGGTGAGTAATTGAACGGATACTTTATTTTATCAGGTAGGTCAATTTGAGTGTCAGACGTTGGTAATAAATGAAATTTATTCATTGAAATGGTATTTTTAGACACATTTTATAGCGTTCTTTTATGCAATTGTATTTATTTAGAACAAATGTATCCCTTTTTAGTATTGCTAGAATTGTATTTTTTCATAATTTCGTAAAAAAATAGCACGTGCACAAAAGTATTGTAATTATCCCAACCTATAATGAAAAAGATAATGTGGAGCGAATTATCCAACAAGTACTTTCTTATGCTACTCCATTTGACATTCTTGTTGTAGACGATAATTCTCCTGATGGCACTGCTGCAATTGTTTCAACATTACAAGAATCCTATCCTGATCGTATATTTTTAGAGAAAAGAGCGGGAAAACTTGGTCTAGGAACAGCATATATTCACGGTTTCATATGGTCGTTGAAAAATAATTACGACTACATTTTCGAAATGGATTGCGACTTTTCTCATAATCCTGATGATTTAGAACGCTTATTACAACCTTTGTTAGACGGAAAATACCAATTGAGCATTGGTTCTAGGTATTGTTCCGGAGGAAAAATTCAAAACTGGCCCGTAAGCAGAGTCTTACTTTCTTACTTCGCATCGATTTATGTTCGCATTATCTTGTGGATGAATATAAAAGATACGACAGCTGGATTTATGTGCTATCACAAAGGTGTTTTGGCATCTATCGATTTTGAAAAAGTGCATTTTAAAGGCTATGCGTTTCAAATCTGTATGAAATATGCCGCGTTGAAAAATGGTTTTAAACTGATAGAAGTTCCAATTACCTTCAAAGACCGACAGTTTGGTGAATCGAAAATGAGTACCGGAATATTTAAAGAAGCACTGATTGGTGTTTGGCAAATGCGCAAAATAAAATTCAAATGATGATATTATTTAAAAATGCTTGCGTCGTTACTGACGGAAAACAAACGATAACGGATGTACTCGTAAAAAACGAACGCATTGAAAAAATTGCAGACAACATTTCAGCAGACGAGCACACTACGGTTTATGACTTAAATGGCGATTTCCTTTTGCCAGGAGCAATCGACGACCAAGTACATTTCAGAGAGCCAGGATTGACGCACAAAGCTGATATCAAAACGGAATCCTACGCAGCAGTTGCGGGTGGAATTACCACGTATATGGAAATGCCCAATACCAATCCACGTGCTGTCACTCAGGAGTTGTTAGAAGATAAATATAAGATTGCCGCACAAAATTCAGCAGCAAACTATTCGTTTTTCATGGGAACTACTAATGACAACTACGATGAAGTCATGCGGACAGATCTTAAAAACGTTTGTGGTGTGAAAGTTTTTATGGGTTCATCCACAGGAGATATGTTGGTGGATAGCGAGCAAACATTAGCGAAATTATTTGCTAACGTAGAAACATTAATCGCGACACATTGCGAAGACGAAGCGACTATTAAAGCGAATTTAGAAAAAGCAAAAGCAACTTACGGAACGAATATTCCACTTTCACAACATCCAATTATTCGCTCAGTTGAAGGCTGTTATTTATCGTCTTCTTTAGCTGTTCGATTGGCTAAAAAATATGGTACAAGATTGCATATTCTTCATATTTCAACGGCGAAAGAAATCGAATTATTCGACAATACTATTCCATTGGAAAAGAAGCACATCACGGCAGAAGCGTGTGTACATCATTTGTGGTTTAGCGATCAGGATTATGCCACAAAAGGAAATTTCATTAAGTGGAATCCTGCGGTAAAAACAGTGAATGACCGAGAAGCTATCTGGCAAGGTTTGTTAGACAATCATATTGACGTGATTGCTACCGACCACGCACCACATACAATAGAGGAAAAATCACAATCGTATTTAGATGCTCCATCTGGTGGACCACTTGTTCAGCATGCACTTTTGGCAATGTTAGATAAATATGTAGAAGGTAAAATCAGTATCGAACGTGTAGTCGAAAAAATGGCACATGCGCCTGCTGTTTGCTTTAAGATTAACCACCGAGGTTATATCCGTGAAGGATATTACGCAGATTTAGTGGTGGTGAAAAAGAAAGATTACACGGTTACGAAAGATAACATTCTTTACAAATGTGGTTGGTCTCCGTTTGAAGGACACACGTTTCACTATTCTGTGGACAAAACGTTCATCAATGGTCATTTAGCTTATTCAAAAGACGAAAAAATCGATCAGAAATTCGGTCAACGTATTACTTTCAATCGATGATGAAATTAGGAATTGCTTTTTCACTCTGTCTTTTCTTATTTAGCTGTATGAGTTCAAATATCAATACACCTGTGCCTGATGACGTAATTCCCGTGGATACGATGATTATGGTGATGAGTGACGTTGCTGTAATGGAAAGTGTGATTCAACGAGATTTTCCGCATCTTGTACGCCAAACTGAAATAGTCAAAAATTCAGGTGATTCCATTCTGAAAAATTATTCGATAAATTTTGATCGTTATAAACGTTCGTTGGATTATTACACGTTTTATGCCGATACGATGGTTTACATTTATAACCACATGTCTGATAGAATGACGACTCAGTTAAATGATTTGGATAAGTAAGAGAATGGTATAGTGGATTCTTTAGTATACAAAAACGATGATGTTGCGGCGTGAGCACTTCAACAAGTTCAGCAACCACGACCGCAAGCAATTATAAAAAGAAAAGCCCCGAAATTTAAAACTATAAAAAACCTAAAAAGCCCCGAAAAAACAAAACTCAAACCCCACTTAAACACCTGTATTTAGGGGAGATAGAGAAGAAAGTGAAAATAGTAAGGTATTGATTATTAAATGATTGTATTGTTAATAACTTTTTGCTGAAAGGTGGATATTTTTATCTTCGGTTATTGATATGCGCAGGGATTTGATGCGCATAGTTATAATTGGTGTCGTTGGTCTGTAAGATGATGATATAATTGACCTCGTCTAGTAAACCCATTTCGGTTGGTTGTTGATTGTTGTTTTCTACAAATTTCCAAAACAGTAACAACTTTTGAAACGCTTGTGTGTGGTTTTGGTCTATGCTTTTATATAAATAACTTGCCATTTGTTTAATATCTTCCGTTTCAGGAAAATGAACATCTTTACCAATCAGTTCGATAATGGCATTCGTATATTTATCTTCTTGATTCGCTTTTAAGTTGGCGTTTACAAAGTGTTTTAAAGTCATTGTGTTTGTTTATATTAATTTTTAAACACCTTCGATGTATCGAAGGTGTGTTTTTCGTTTTGTCTCGGGAGTAGCCTTAGCTGAATACTTTTCTAATAAGAAGAAATAATTGCTGTATTAATACAAAAGCTGACAGCACTATTATTTCAAATATCAAAGTATAAATCCCGTCAGCCACAAACCACCTCATGTAGTCAAATAGGTGGATAACTAGGAAATATAAAATTAGATAAATTAATAAATAAAAAGAGATTAATGACCGTTTTTTATTGTTATTCCTATTGGTGAAATATAAAACTATTAGACCTAATAAGGGTAAAAAAACACTATCTGTAAAAGCTTCATTAGGCAACTTGAAATAATCCCAACTTGCTAATATCAAAGATGAAAAGACTACCAAGATTAATACAACAATAATATTTTTTAAAAAATTCATTTAATTCCCTTTTGCTTCATCTACTGTTTCTCTTGTTTCTTCTGCTTGTTTTTTAAAATCTATACTTCCTTTTTTAATAGTTCCACTTATTGAAACTTCTTTTATTTCTCCTCCGTCTGGGTCGGCTGTTTGAGATGTAATATTAACCGTTTTTGATACTTCTGTTCCTTTTGATACGTCAATGAAATTTTGAAGAACTTCAAACCAAGAAGCTGCTTGTTGCTCTCTTGCAAATCCTTCTGTTACCATTCCGTAATCGACCTGTGAAACTCCATTAATCATAAAGGCAAGTTTACCTCCTCCTAAATCTTGAATAGAAAAAGTAATGACACCAGCTTCAACGTGTCCTTTTAAAGTAGTAAATGTTGCTGAAATTTTCTTTTCACTAATATCTAGTTTTGTTACTCTGACAAATGAATTATTCATAAACCAGTCTATATTGATTCGTATATTTGCCCCTACTTCTAACTTAAATTGGTCGTTACTTTCTTTAGGTATTGGTTTGAATGTAGCTTTATCATTTGAAAGAATCTTTTCAGGAGAACTAATAAACAAGTCTTTTAAACCTTTAAAAGTCATTCCGCTATTTGAAACCACTACTTTATAAATTTGTTTTTGAATTTCACCGTTATTAATATTTGGTAGTTTTGGTTTTAAATTTTCAACACTCGAAAAATTAGACATAAAATTTTCCCATTCTCGCCCCTCTAAATCAAAACCATCTATCACTCTGTTTTCAGCGTAGGCGTAGGGAGAGTTCCAAGGGAAGTCAACAGCTAACGGATCTAAACTTTTATATCTTCCTAACCTTGTATCGTAGCTTCTAAACAAATGGTCTTGACTATTTCCTGCTCCCGATACTTCATTATCATTTTCAGCTCCGATAAATCCGTAACGATACCCACTTATCACCTCTTTACGCACATTAACTATTCTAAAACGGTGCAATAAAGTCGTATTTGTCGAATAAGAAACTATCGTATACGATATTCTTGTAATCGTAGTCATAGTCATAAAACTCAAACTATAAATTTCTACACTTGAATTCCATCCATTAACAACATTGTTATTGAAGTCATTTTGGATATGTTTGGTATTTATTCTCAACTCGAAATTTTAGATCAGATAAATGTAGTGATCTTTTTGAGAATTGAATCATTTGAATTCATTTTTAACTTTATCGGTTTGAGACACCAAGAGTAGCGATGAAAAATAAGTCTCTATTATTCTACTAATTTTCAGTAAAAAAGTCGTTTTCTTCCATTTCTTTTGTAAGTTTGGTAAAAAAAATTTCTATGAGGTCAGAAGTTTTAATCCACGACGTAAAACTTATTACACAATACGGCATCGAGTTTGTCAAAAAGAAGCTTATCCATTTAGCACCAAATCAATTAAATTGGTCGCCTACAGCGAGTTCATGGAGTATTTCTGAAATCTTAGGGCACCTGAATGCTTACACCGTTTTTTACAATGCCTCATTAACAGAACGATTAAATACCACGCGACATACTACACCAAGTGAATCCTTTCTTTCTTCCCCATTGGGAAAGTCCGCATGGAAAAGTATGAAACTAGGAAAAGAGCACAACATTAAACGCAAGTTTAAATCACCTAAAAATTTCAATCCGAGATTAGAGACGAGTCTTTTAAGTGAACATCTTGTGGAAGACTACATCCAATTACAGAATGATTTTCAAGTAATTGTAGAGAATTCAAAAAATTTCAACTTGAGAAAAGTTAAAACAGTTATCTCTATTAGCAAAATCGTAAAACTCCGATTAGGTGACGTTTTACTTTTCATCGCCTATCACAATGAACGTCATATTCATCAGATATTGACTGTTTTACAGCATAAGAATTTCCCAGCTAAAAGCTATGACTAATTCCTATCTCTTTTGTCGAGTTGCCTATGCTCCTGTTCGTAAGGAAGCCAATGACAGTTCGGAGATGGTTACTCAATTTCTATTTGGTGAAACCGCTGAAATACTTCAAACTACTGAAAAATGGTTGGAAGTAAAATTATTGGAAGACGGTTATATCGGTTTTGTCGACCCGAAACAATTTATACTTATCTCTGATATTGAAAGAGAAAATTGGTGCATCGGTCGTTCCCGCTATTTTCATGCACTTACTATAAATACACCGAGAGAAAAAATGCAATTACCAGCAGGTTGTTTTGTAAAAGACAATTTTGCTATCAATAATCAACTCTACGCTATTTCGGCTAAAGAACAGCCATTCAGCGATTGGAAAAGCTACGCAGCAAGTTTTCTAAATGTTCCATACTTATGGGGCGGACGATCTAATTTTGGCATCGATTGCTCTGGTTTTACGCAACAAGTGATGCGGTTCAAAAAAATCGAACTTCCACGCGATGCATCACAACAAATTCATTTTGGAAAAAATATACCTTTTGAAGAGCGAGAAGTCGGCGATATTGCTTTCTTTCACAATGCTTCGGGTAAAATTACGCATGTGGGGATTTTATTGGAGAACAACAAAATTATTCACGCTTCTGGCTTTGTGAAAATAGATACGCTTACTGAAGAAGGAATCATTTGTCATGAAACGCAACAGATAACACATCTACTGAATTGCGTAAAAAGAATCGATTAAAATTATTTGATACCTTTGTCGCTTATCATTTTACAAAACGCTTTCTAAGAATATCATGGCTTTATCTTCTTCTGAAATAAATAAACGTCTTTACGAAAAACTGTACGACTATCTTTCTCCGAACAAACAAGAGTTGTTCGAACGTTATGCTTCTGAAAGAACGAACTACATCACCGTTGTGTTGGAGAATGTTTATCAAGAGCACAATGCGAGCGCAGTGGTTCGTTCCTGTGATTGTTTAGGTATTCAGAATTTACATGTCGTGGAACAGCGAAATGAATACAAAGTGCAAACAGAAATTGCTTTAGGTGCGAGTAATTGGGTCAATATTCACAATTATAGCGATCCAAAAAATACCACGACAAATTGTTTAAAAGCACTTAAAAAACAAGGTTATAAAATCGTTGCAACGACGCCTCACGACAACAGTCAATCCATTTTTGAAATAGATCTTTCTGAACCGATTGCTTTTGTTTTTGGAACGGAGAAGGAAGGAATTAGTCAAGAAGTGTTGGATGAAGCAGACGAAACCACCTTCATTCCGATGTATGGATTTACGGAAAGTTTCAATATTTCTGTTTCGGTAGCCATTGTTTTAAGCGCCATCAGACGACGATTAGAGAAAAGTTCGATTCGTTGGCGATTGGATGAAAATGAACAAATTCTCGCTAAAATAGAATGGACCAAACAGCTTTTAAACGGCGGAGAATATATGTGTAAACGCTTTACAGAAGACATAATCAACGAAGCCACTTTACAATGAACGTCAGTGATTTCAAAAGAATAGCGTCTACACCCATTCACAAACGAAAATTTGGAGAAACGCATTTCGTTCAGCATGAAATCACAGGAGAAAAAGGCGTATTAAAACTGATTCAAAAAGAGGGACTTTCAGAAACTCAGCTTTCGAGATTGCGCTCAGAATCGACACTTTCATTTGAAGAAAAAGGATTGCCTGAAATTTTATGTGCGTTTGAAAACGACCACTACTTTTCATTTGTCAAGCGGTATCAAGAAGGCATTCTATGGAAAGAATATGTAGACCGACTTTCAAACAAAGACTTTTTTAGACATCTTCCAAAAGCTATTTCACAACTCATTGAATTA
Organism: Taishania pollutisoli; assembly: GCA_040394775.1. GTDB lineage: Bacteria > Bacteroidota > Bacteroidia > Flavobacteriales_D > Crocinitomicaceae > 40-80. The sequence continues at coordinate 8,327 of JBEBRN010000045.1, read as the reverse complement.
CTGCACATTGTTCATCAAAAAGGCTATGTTCATGGTGATGTGAAACCGTCTAATATTTTGATAAATGCCATTTCTCCCGATGAATTTCAACTTGCATTAATTGATTTTGGATTGAGCTTTCCAATAGGTACTAATTCAGACACAAAACTGTCATTTCCGCTTGGTTATGCAGCTCCTGAATTAATTTTAGGACAGTTGGAATTAGCGAATGAGACCACCGATTTTTACTCCTTGGGAATTACCATTTACAACCTCATCACAGGAACAATTCCGTTAGCACACATCAATCCTGAAATTTTCGTCAATCTACAATTAACACATCCGATTCCGGAAAACTCCAAAATACCGAAATCAGTTTTCACTTTACTCGATAAAATGACGGCTAAAGCTATGTTTCCTTTACCTCCCAATCGACTTTCCAAGGAAAAAGTAAATGCCTTATTAATTGCCGGAATGGAGAAAAGAGAAAATTACGAAACGTTAGTAAAAGAATGGCATGCTTTGGTAATCACCAAAAAATGGTTCAGATATCAATAAATTTAAAAAGAATTATTTTACTGGAAAAATGATTTTTCTAAAGCCCAAGCCAAAATTAAAATTCAAACGACTTCCGAAAGATTGATATCCCTGTTGAGCGATTTGATTGGTTGCTAATTGAAGGAAATCATATTGTAAATTTGCATCAAAATAGAATGTCCCAAAATTGAAATCATATTTCATTCCGCCGCTAACGCCAAAACCTAGATTAAAAATATTTCCTTTTCCGCTTAAATCATCTGTTACACCATAAATTTGATATTTAGTCTTATCAAAGCTTTGAACTCTGCTTTTTACTGAATTAAAACTAATCATAATCGTAGATCCACCATAGAGTGAAAAGCCATAATCAATCGGATTGATAATATAACCTCGTCGACCAAATTCAAGCCCAAATGAGCTGTAATTGGTAAAACCAGATAAATTAATAGATGTAGGGTCTACATCCATTTCAACAGCATCTGCTACATATTGATCAGCCACTGTCAATTTTTGCGGGAAGAAAAACGATACTTTCCCATAATAGGAATTTTTCTCATTCACTGGCTTTTCCAATAACAATTGAACACCAGGGAAATTCTTTTCAGCGCCAAAAGGAATTTGATACGCAAAATTTCCTCCCACAATAAATTGTGCATTTGCATTTAAAGCAACTATAAAAGCAATGAATAATATTATTTTTTTAATCATTTTCTAACCATTTTTGACGTGTTTTTAATTGTTTTTCATAGATAGAACAACTTTTATCATGTGCTCCTTCTAAAATTCCAGTACTCATTAAAAACTCATTTACTATTTCATTACCAACGAATTTAAACCTTTTTTTGAAAAGTTTAACCCAATCAGCTAAATCTTTAACATTTTGTATATACAACCACTCATTAAATGATCCAAATTCGTTTTGAATCGCAATAATCTGTTGAGCATTATAGATTACAGAACGTATTTTTAAGACGTTTCGTATGATGTTTTGGTTGTTCAATAATAGATTTATTTTATCTTCTTGGTAATTAGCGATCTTATCAATTGAAAAACGATCAAATGCTTCTCTAAAATGGGATTCTTTTTTGAGAATAGTATTCCACGATAATCCTGCTTGAAAAATTTCTAAAATAAACCGACCAAACAACTCATTATCATCCGAAATTGGAAAGCCATAGTGATGGTCATGATAAATTTTATGTTTATCTTCGTTGGGTAAATCTTTACAAAAATCACAATAACTCATATCTAAAATAATTTTATGGCAGTCTACGAATTTAATGGTTTTATTCCAGTTGTGAAAGCATCGAGTTTTATTCATCCACAAGCTGCTGTCACAGGAAACGTCATCATTGGCGAAAATGTGTACATTGGACCAGGTGCTGCTATTCGAGGAGATTGGGGGAAAATCATTATTGAAGACGGTTGTAATGTACAGGAAAATTGTACTATTCACATGTTTCCAGGAACAACAACAATTTTACGAAAATCAGCTCATATTGGCCATGGTGCTATTATTCACGGTGGAATCATCGGTGAAAATTGCCTTATCGGAATGAATGCCGTAATTATGGATGATGTCATTATGGAAGACGAATGTATTATTGGAGCGCTGACATTTGTCCCAGCGAAAATGCACATTCCTCGCAGAAGTTTGGTTGTCGGCAATCCTGCAAGAATCATCAAGCAAGTAAGCGATGAAATGATTGCTTGGAAAACCAAAGGAACACAATTGTACCAATCTTTACCTAAAGAATTATACGAAACACTTAAGGTTGTCGAGCCTTTACGGGAAGAAGAAGCTAACCGTCCATTACAAGAAAAAATGTTTACCACATGGGAACAAATAAAAAACGCTGATTAATTTAAAAATGATAGATGCAAATAGCGTATAACTTGTATCTTTATAGCCGTTTAGCTGAAACCAATGAAATCCCTTTTATTTTCTGTATTTTTTCTCTTTAATTTTTTGGCATTTAGCCAAGATTCTATCTTATTTTCAGGCTACGTCTATGATAAGAATACGAATGAAAGTATCGATTTTGCACAGGTATCTATTCTAGAGTTAAATCAATTTGTGTACACCAATGAAAAAGGTGCTTTTAAAATCACACTTCCTACGGGAGAATATCACATCAGAATTGTTTTAGCCAATTACGAAGAGATTAAAAGCAAAATCAAATTAGAAACATCGCTATCGAAAGACTTTTACCTCAAGAAAACAATTGATTTTGAACAATTAGAAGAAGTGCGAATTAGTGCTAAAAAAGGGCAAAATGTTACTTCTTCGAAAATTGGAGTTTTGGAATTAGATGTCAAAGACATTAAGACATTGCCCGCTTTTATGGGTGAAGTGGACATCATCAAAGTAGCTCAATCTTTGCCAGGAGTTTCTTCTGTCAGTGAGGGAAGTCAAGGGTTTTACGTGCGTGGTGGTGGTCCCGATCAAAATTTGGTTTTACTAGATGATGCTCAGATTTACAATGCCTCTCACTTATTTGGTTTTTTCTCCGTCTTCAATGCGGATGCTATCACTTCAATGGATTTGATGAAAGGTGGAATGACAGCCGATTATGGCGGTCGTATTTCATCGTTGATGCGAATTAAAATGCGGGAAGGAGATTTGCAGAAGTATCATATCAATGGCGGTATCGGCCTTATTTCCTCTCGTCTTGAAGTAGACGGGCCTATTCAAAAAGGAAAAAGCTCTTTTATGATTTCTGCTAGAAGAACCTACATCGATGTATTATTGAAACCATTTATCAAAAAGAAATCATCCTTAAGTGGTTTAGGTTATTACTTTTTTGACTTTAATGCCAAATTAAACTTTAGACTTTCGGATAAAGATAATTTATACATTAGTTCCTACATTGGAAAAGACCGTTTCAAATACGGTTCCGCTGGAAGTGATATGGATATTCTGATGCCTTGGGGAAATACGATGGCAAACATTCGCTGGAACCACCTTTTTAGCTCCAAACACTTCATGGATATATCCACCTTTTACACAGGATATGATATCAACTTCACCGCTGGTATTGACAGTTATAAAGTGGCGATGGGTACTGGAATTAAAGACCTTGGAGGACGTATAAACTTCACTTTTCTACCTTCCATTCATCACCGTATTCGTTATGGATTGGATTATACATTCCATCAATTCACACCAGCAAGTGTCAATATTGACCAAGATAATGTGCAGTTAGATACTGGAAAACAACAACGTTTAGATACGCATGAAACTGCTTTTTTCATTGCAGATGATTGGGACATAACAGAAAAGTGGCGTTTAAATATTGGTCTTCGCTATAGTATGTTTCATTTCGTAGGTCCATTTGACAGATATATCAAAGAACCATTAAAGCCTGACAGTATTGTAAGCTATTCAAAAGGTGATTTGATTAAGTTTTACCACGGACTTGAACCACGGATTTCGACACGAATTTTGTTGAATAAAACCAGTTCAATAAAAGCAGGTTTCTCCGTCAATTATCAATATCTTCACATCGCTTCGTTAACGTCTGTTTCCTTTCCAAGCGACATTTGGCTACCTGCATCGGAGAAAATCAAACCACAATCGGGGTGGCAAGCAACAATTGGTTATTTCAAAGATTTTTTCGATGGTAAATATGAATCATCCATAGAGGTTTATTACAAAGGAATGAACAACTTGGTGGAATTTGCGAATGGTTCCATGCCAACCGATAATGTCAACGACAATGTCGACAATCAATTAGTGATTGGGAAAGGTAGAAGCTATGGTATCGAATTCTTCTTCAAAAAAGTAAGTGGTAAATTCACAGGTTGGGTTGGCTATACACTCGCTAAATCAGACCGTATATTTCCTGATATTCAAGACACTCCTTTCCCAGCTAAATATGACAGAAGGCACGATCTTAACCTTGTCCTAAGCTATAAACTTTCCGACCGTTGGACCTTCTCTGCAAACTTTGTTTATGCTACGGGAAATACACTCACAATGCCTTCTAGCTGGTATATTTTTAATCAAGATGTCATCATGGAGTATGGCGGAAGAAATTCGACTCGAATGCCAGATTATCACCGATTGGACCTATCTGCCACATGGTTTGATAAACCATACAAGAAAAAAACAAAAATCGTAGACGGAGAAGAAATTAAAGTGATGAGAAAATTACGAAATAGTGTTAATTTCTCTATTTACAACGTTTATAACAGAGCAAATCCCTACTTTTTATACCTTTCTGTCAAAGGTGATTTAACAAGTGATAAGTTTGCAATGACAGTTAAACAAGTTTCTTTATTCCCAATTTTACCTAGTGTCACATGGAATTTCGAATTTTAAAAATAGTAGTTGGTGTAATCCTTATGATGATGTTTACTACTTCATGCACCAAAGCCGTTAAAGTAAAAATCCCTGGCTATGAAGAAAAAATAGTCATCGAAGGTTCTATTGAAACAGATGGTTTTCCATTTGTATTGATTTCAAAGAATAAAGATGTGTATGCGCCTACTTCTCAAGCGGAAATGTTAGGTAGTTATCTTTCTGGAGCAAAAGTGTGGGTTTCTGATGGAACAACGACCATTCAACTAACAGAAATATGCACCAATAATCTACCTGCTGGAATGGATACTACTATCGCTAGCTTCCTTGGACTACCCGTTGAACTACTCCATCAAATTACGATTTGTGGCTATGTCGGTTTGGATGGTAATTTCAAAGGAGAGGTAGGAAAGACATATAGCTTAAAAGTAGAATTTGAAGGTGAAACTTACGAAGCAGCTTCCACTATTTTAAATCCTATTTCAATTTCGAATTCCTACTGGAAAGAAGAAGAGAAATATCCAGACTACGGTTATACATACCACGTGCTTCAGGATCCAGCAGTGGAAAGAAATGCTTATCTATTTGAAGTCAAGCGACTAAATGTGGATTCCACAGGAGAAGCGAAAGACAAGCGATATTTCAAACCTTATGTGGCTTATTTTGACGATGAATTCTTCAATGGTATTTCATTTGAATTTTTCATGGATAACTCTGCTACTTACGAGGATGAAACAATTGACAAAAAGTTCCGAGGTCTTTTTCACCGAGGAGATACATTAGATCTCAAATTCTCCAATTATGAGCATTCAAATTTTCGATTTTTAAATGCTATTCTACAACAGAAACTTTCAGGCGGAAGTCCATTTTCGTTACCAACAAATGCCGTAGGTAATATCTCAAATGGTGGATTAGGTATATGGCTTGCGTTATCTCCGAGTTACTCAATAATGGTGTGTGAATAGTCAATAAAAATTGAAAAATTACGCCAATTCTGATAAGACCAACCAACGATCTGTCTGACTTTCAATCTTTTCCACTATTTGTGTTAATTCATCTCCAACTTTCATCAAGTCATCATTTGACAATTCACCAGAAGAAAGTTTGTTAGTCAACTGCTCTTTTTTTGATTCTAAAAGCTCCAATTCTTGTTCGATTTTTTCAAACTCCATCTTTTCCTTGTAGGTCAATTTCTTTTTTTCTTCAAAGGGCTTCTCTTCTTTCTTGACAACGACTACTTGTTCTGGCTTACGATTTCTTTCATCTCGTTGCGCTTGCTGTAATTGCTCGCGGTATTCTGAATAGTTTCCTACAACATCTTTTATTTTTCCGTTTCCTTCAAAAACAAAAAGATGATCCACCATTTTATCCATGAAATAACGGTCGTGAGAAACAATAATCAAACATCCTGGATAAGCACGTAAATAATCTTCCAATACCGACATTACAAAAATATCGAGGTCGTTCGTAGGTTCATCTAGAATCAAGAAGTTTGGATTTCCCATTAAAACAGTTAATAGCTTCAAACGTCTTTTCTCACCTCCACTCAATTTATACACATAATTAAAGTGCATGTGACGTGGGAAAAGAAAACGTTCTAACAATTGCGCAGCAGAAAGCTCTTTTCCTTTTTCTAACGGAATATATTCGGCAATATCGCGAATAACTTCGATGACTTTTTTATTTTCATCTACTTTAATAATATCTTGATTGTAATAGCCAAAAACAATAGTATCACCAATAACAACTTTTCCACTATCTACTGGTTCAATTTGTTGAATCATATTTAAGAAAGTAGACTTCCCTACTCCATTACTTCCAACTATACCAAGGCGTTCCTGACGTTGAAAGTTGTAAGAGAAATCAGTAATAATTTTCTTATCACCGTAATTCTTTCCAATTTTATGTAATTCAACTACCTTGTTGCCAAGGCGTTCCATTTTTATTGGAATATCCAATTCGTCTTCATCGAGACGTTGTGAAGCTACTTTTTTAACATCTTCGAAATTTTCGATACGTGCTTTTTGTTTCGTTCCACGTGCTTTCGGTTGACGACGAATCCAATCTAACTCTTTCTTAAACGTATTTTTCGCTTTATCAATCGTTGCTTGTGTTTGCTCTTGACGTTCCGCTTTTTTCTCTAAATAGTAAGAGAAATTGCCTTTGTATTTGTAAATGGTTTCATCTGCTAATTCAAAGATCGTATCACAAATAACTTCTAAGAAATAACGGTCGTGCGTCACCATTAATATGGTTGATTTTGACTTGGATAAATATTCCTCCAACCACTCAATCATATCTAAATCTAAGTGATTCGTTGGCTCATCAAGAATGAGAAAATCAGCTTCCGAAATCAGTACTTTTGCTAAATTAATTCGCTTTTTTTGTCCTCCTGACAAACTACCTACTTTTTGGTATTTATCATCGAGTTTTAAAATACTTAGAATTTGATTCACCTTCACTTCCAAATCCCACACATGCATGTCCGTCATCATCGAGATAGCGTCATTGAGACGTGTTTCATCATTTAGATGTTGTGCTTCGTTGTACTCTTTTAGAATCTCAAATTGTTTGGTTGGTTGCTCAAAAATAATTTCTGCAATCGTTTTCTCTGGATCAAAATTTTCCATTTGCTCCATGAAAGCCACATGGATTTCATTCCGATACACAATTCGACCTTCATCAATAGATTCTAAGCCCATTAAACATCGCAACAAAGTAGTTTTGCCACTACCATTTTTTGCTACAATAGCAGCTTTTTGACCCAACTCGATACCGAAAGTCAAATCTTTAAACAATACTTTATCACCAAAAGATTTGGTAACGGTTTCAACGGAAAGATAATTCATTGGAAAATGTGCTTTTAGCGAATACGGTCAACGGAGTCGATTAATTTTTTGTCTTTTTTAATTCCGTATATGCCTAATAAATAAAAAAGATAGCCTAACGCTAATAGATAAGTCCCCAATTCAAAGTGCGCTTTATGTTCTAAAACGGTTGGATTCTCGGTTAAAGAATTCCCGATGAAATAAGTCAAAATAATAATCAACAAAAACACTAAATAAAGGAAGGAACCAATTCTTGCAAATGATAGTTGTTTAGCTAAGTTTCTAAAGGAAATAACAACAAATAATGTCCATAGTACCAATACGATAGAACCAATAAAAAAGTACTTCGGAGTAGTGTCAGCCAATGCGTCCCCAATAGTTTGTGTTACTAACTGATTCGAACGAAGAAGATACGAAATATCATTTCCTTCAAACGACACCATTGGTGCGCCTGCTGAAAAATAAACCAAGATAATAACAACAAGTAAAAAATAAACGGTCTGAATTCGTTGTATCATAAAACTATTTTACGCAAAGATAGAATTTCTTTAGATATATTAATCAACTCTTATAGAAGGAATGAGTAGAATTAGTACATTATCATTTTAATTTACACTTGAAACCATTACTGTCCCATTAAAGTTTAAAAAAGTTCTTTGAAGTATTTGAAGTTTAGT
>JBEBRN010000044.1:0-25585 GCA_040394775.1 Taishania pollutisoli | reverse complement strand
CGCGACCCCATGCGTGACAGGCATGTATTCTAACCAACTGAACTACCAAACCAATTTTCTAACTTTTCAGTCTCTAGCAAAAGCTAGATTCGAAATTGTATCGCTCGTAAGCGGTGACAAATATAGATATTTAATTCTTACCAACAAGCGTTATTTTGAAAAATTATTGAAAAATTTTACTTCCTACTCGAACTATTGTACTTCCCTCTTCAATAGCTAGCTGATAATCAGAGCTCATACCCATTGACAGCTCTTTAAAAGAACTTTCAGTTGGAAAGTAATTCATCTTCATTTTATCGAAAATTACTTTCAATTTCTTAAATTCCTGACGTATCTGATTTTCATCTTCTACAAAAGAGGCCATTCCCATGATACCTATGACACGAATATTCTTCATTTCCTGGAAAGACGGATCTTCTAAAATAGCAACTGCATCTTCTAAAGATAATCCATACTTCGTTTCTTCTTGTGCTACATGAAATTGCAACAGCACATCTATCACTCGGTTATTCTTTTTTGCTTCAGAGTTTACTTCATTTAACAATTTGAATGAATCAATTGAATGAATCACCGAAACAAAAGATGCAATGAATTTTACCTTGTTCCTTTGTAGATGTCCAATTAAATGCCACTCAATATCTTTAGGTAATGCTTCATGCTTCGGAAGAAGTTCTTGCACTCTGTTTTCGCCAAAAACCTTTTGACCTGCTGAATAAGCTTCTAATATACTTTCGACTGAATTATTCTTGCTAACCGCTACCAGTTTTACTCCTTCAGGAATATTGACTCTTACTTGCGTTAAATTGTCTTTAATCATTCTCGGATACTATAAATCGTTAATCCACTTCTTAGTTTTGGTTCTACCCAAGTTGATTTAGGAGGCATAATCATTTCGTTGTCGGCTACTCGACGAATCTGTTCGACTGTTAATGAATGAAGAATAAAACCTAATTCCGCTTCTTTTTTCAGAATGGAACGTTCTACACTTTCAATTCCCAAGTCACCACTCACAAACTTGATATTTGTATCCGTTTTTAGGTCTTTAATCCCTAGAATAGGATCAAGAACAAAGCGTGTCAGAATTTCAGTATCTAAACTTGCTACAGGAGAAGATTCGTCAATAATATGTGACTTACACTGTATCAAATACCAATCACCTCGCAAGTTCATCGCCATTTCATGTTGGTTTGATGGCGCAGTGGCATGGTCCAATTTTTTCACGACAAAAGAAGCTGAAATTTCATGCAAAAAATCTTCTGAAGTCATTTTTACTTTTTTGACCAAACGGTTGAACTCTAAAATACGCATATTCGATTCATCAATAAAAAAAGCTAAGAAATAATCTTTGTTCTTGTATTGATCTTCTACTAGGTGACTTAATCGTTCCGAAGAAGCCGAACGGTGATGTCCATCGGCAATATATGTTGCTTTGAATGTGTTGAAATAGGATTGGACTTTAAGAATATCCTCTTTTCCAAGTACCCAAAGCTCATGTTTTACCTTATCGGTGGTTGAAAACTCATATTCTGATCTTCGCTCTACAATCTCAAGATACAGATTTTCTAACTGAACGTTTTTGGGGTGAAATAACAAAACAGGCTCCGCATTAAAACCAACGACATTTAAATAATTGGTAAACATCTCCTCTCGAGAAGTCAATGTCGCCTCGTGTTTTTTTATTTTCCCTTGATTATACTCTTCAATACTCGCACCGCCAATAACGCCAAGGAATTCATATCCATCATGCGATTGCTTGTATAGGTAAAGGCTTTCTTCTTCGTCTTTAATTAAAATTTGATCTTTCTTAAATTCGTCAAATTTCTTACGCACTAACTCAAAACGCTGTTGTGAGTTGGGTTTAGTCTTCACTCCTTCTGAATAGTCAGGATGGATGATATGAATAAACGTATATGGATTAGACTCCATCTTCGCTTTTAAAACATTTGGTTTATACGATGCTAATGGTCTTGTAGCTACCAAATGTGCTTTATCTCTCACTGGTCTAATCGCTTTAAAAGGTTTAATCTCTGACATAATTCAAACATTCATTTCTTGGATGTAAATATACGAACTCACTATCATTATTCTATCGATTCTGATGGATATAAAAAAAGTGGGCAATTGCCCACTCGATATTCAAAATAGTTTAATTACTTTCCGAAAGCAGCTATTACAATACTGGCCAACTCCTCTCCTATTCTATCTTGTGCCTCCACTGTAGCTGCACCAATATGTGGTGTTGTCGCTATTTTTGGATGAGATAATAATTCTTTTTTAGGTGTTGGTTCATTTTCAAAAACATCAATTGCTGCACCTTCTAATTTTCCAGTATTTAATGCTTCCAATAAATCATCTTCGTTAACGACTCCTCCTCTTGCGGCATTTACAATAATTGCCGTTGGTTTCATTAACTCCATTTCTTTCATGGAAATTACGGCACTTCCATCGTCTTGCTTTGGAATGTGTAAAGAAATAAAATCTACGTTTGGTAAAACAGTATTTAAATCTGTAACGGTTGTAATGGGAACTTCTACTTCCATGGCTGTCCCAATTTGAACTTTCACATTAACAGTGTACACGGTAAAATCAACCGCGATTACATCCATTCCACAACCTAATGCGTAAGATGCTAAACTTTGTCCAATTCTACCAAAACCCACAATAAGTAACGTTTTCCCTCTTAACTCCGTTCCTTTACCATATTTCTTCTTCAAAACGGCAAAATCTCCTGACTCCATATTTTTATAAGAGTCTCTTAAAAATCGAGCGGAAGCAAATAGGTGTCCCATCACTAATTCAGCCACAGATTGAGAAGATGAAGCGGGTGTATTCACCACTTTTAATCCTTTAGAACGACCATATTCAACGTCTATATTGTCCATTCCAACGCCGCCACGAGCAATCATTTTCAAATTCGGGCAAGCATCGATTGTTTCTTTTCTCACTTTAGTAGCACTTCTAACAATGAGTACTTCCACATTTTCTTGATTGATGTAGGAAACTAATTGATCTTGTGCTACTGTATCTGTTATAACATTAAAACCTGCTGCAGTTAAAAGTTGTTTTCCTGCTTCAGAAATTCCGTCATTTGCTAATATCTTCATTTTATCCATTCTTTTTTGTAAATTCTTTCATCACGTCCACTAAGACTTGCACACTAGATAGTGGTAAAGCATTATACAATGACGCACGATATCCACCTGTTGAACGATGTCCTTTTAAGCCGATAATTTCAGCATCATTCCATAGTTTATCAAAAGCTTCTTTCTTGGACTCATCTTCTAATTTAAACGAAACATTCATCTTAGAGCGATCTTCCATAGCAGCAGAACCAATAAATAAAGGATTGGCATCTATTTCGTTATAAAGTAGTGCAGCTTTTGCATTGTTTTCTATTTCCTTTGCAGCTACTCCACCATTTGCTAATAAATTTCTCAAGTTCAACATCGCAACATATACAGAAAAAACAGGAGGTGTATTCATCATCGACCCTGCATCAGCGTGTTTCTTTAAATCAAAATAAGTCGGTATAAACGGAGAAGTTGATTTTCCAAGCACTTCATCTTTCACGATGTATAATGTTGCTCCCGCAGGTCCTAGATTCTTTTGTGCACCAGCATAGATAAAATCAAATTCTGATATATTCACTTCTTTAGAAAGAATGTCTGAAGACATATCACATACTAATGGTAAATTAGTTTTAGGTACTTCCTGAAACTGTGTTCCGTAAATAGTGTTATTAGATGTATAGTGTAAATAATCGCTATCGGAAGGGATTTCATACGTTTTAGGTATATAAGAGAATCCTTTATCTTCAGAACTAGCAAGAACATTTACATCAATTCCGAGTTTTTGTGCTTCTTTTATTGCCTTCGAAGCCCACGTACCTGTATTGATATATGATGCCTTTTTATTATTTCGCATCATTGTCAAAGCAGAAACGGTAAACCCTAAGGTCGCACCTCCTTGAAGGAAAATCACAGAATATCCACTAGGGACGTTTAACGCTTTTCTCACTAAGTCTAATGCTTCGTCCATTACAGCTTGGTAATCCTTGCTTCTATGTGATACTTCTAAAATTGATAATCCGTTGAAATCTAACACTGCAGCTGCAGCTTCTTTTAAAACTTCTTGTGGTAAAATACACGGTCCAGCACCAAAATTATATTTCATAATATTTTAAATTGCGTTTATACAAAATTGACATTTTTTTTGAGATATAGCTAGTTATTGGCGAATTTATTTCACAAAAAAAAGGGAAGTCTTCATCGACTTCCCTTTTTAAAATTAAATATTGCTATTATAAAATCACTACTTTTTTCACTAACTGATTAGCACCTTGAGAGATCTTAACAAGATAAACACCTGCAGTTAAATTAGAAGTCGTATTCATTTTATGTGTTACGTTTGTATTCTTTGAAGAAATAACTTCTGTTGAAATAAGTTTTCCTGACAAGTCTAATAATTCTAACGTTACCTCTTTATCATTTGCAACATACTCTACAACAATCCCTTCTCCAGCTGTTGATGGATTTGGATACACATTAAATTGTAATGCTGAAAATTCTTCATCACTTGTCATTAATGTACCATTTACATTCACATTGTCAATGTATAAGTTGTTCGATAAATCAGAAGCTGTAAAAGCAAAACGGAATAATACATTTGCTTTTTGAAGTGCTGCTGGAATCGACACTGAAACGTTTTTCCACTGAGAAGCGTTTGGTTCGAAATTGATATCAGAAGAATTTCCTCCTGTTAACAAATCTACTTTCTTCAATGTTTTTCTAGGAATCCAATTCTTTCCACAGTCAGTAGAAGATTGTAATTCTAACACTTCTGTAATATCTGTTTCTTCAAAAGCCTCAGAAGCGTATGCATAATCAAATGTCAATTCAGCACCTGATGTATATCTCAAATCATAAGATGGTGTGTACAAGTAATCTTTTGAACCACCCTTTCTTAGGTTATAAAAATAATCGTTAGAATACTGAATAGAATTAGTAATCTTCTTGTAGTTGATTAAAGCATAACAAGTAGAATTATTCACTCCCTTATTCCATACTAATTCAAATCCTGGAGATTCTGGCTCAGGGTTAATTGCAGTAAACCAATTTGCTGTACTTGTTTCAAAATCTTCTTGTTTTGGTCCATCAATATTAGACCAAGCAGGATAAACATAGATTGCTTTATCAATTGTTTTTGTATCTCCACCAGCTGCATTTGAAACAGTCAATGTTACCTTTTTCCATCCAGCAGAATTGAATACTACTGATGGCATAGCGCTTGTTGATGTTGCGATATCAGCATCTTGAAAACTCCATTCTCTATTGTCAACAACAGAATTCCAAGATTGATCTTTAAATTTAACACTTCCTCCTACACATACTGTTGGAATTTCAATTGAAAAATCTGCTACTGGAGCACATTGAGGAACAGTCACTAAATCAATACCCGTCAAATGATGAATAGAATCACTTACAAGCATATTTCTGTTACCTGATTCACCTTGTAAAACATTTCTCATAATATTCACTTGTCCTTTAGTAAACATTATAGAGCAATAAGAATAATCCATATAATTTTGATAATTCTCAACAATTGTATCAACACAAATCATTGCTTGACTAGGTGTTGGACAAGACAAATATCCTTTTGTAACTGGCGTATCTTCAATTCCATCATCACCACATACTTGTCCCGCATCATTATTATCTCCCCAAACATGCGGTAAAGCTAAGTAATGCCCAATTTCGTGAGTCAATGCTCTTGATCTAAATTCATTTCCTGAACCGACTCTTCCAATATATTGAGAAAGAAGAATGATTCCGTCAGCAAAGAACATTCCTCCATCAGTAGCTACTGGATAATAAGCATATCCTGCTGCTCCTGATTTTCCAATTGTTCTAACTACCCAAACATTCAAGTAGCGAGATCTTGGCCATTGATTTAACTTTGAATAATCATCTGCATCATTAGTTAAATGCGAATAAATACGGTCTATACCATTGGTGCAATTTCCCCATGGGTCAATTGCTGCTAATTTAAATTGAATACCTGCATTTCCAGCCACAGTGTCGAAACCAGCAACTGCTTGCGAAAGGTCTGTATTTAGCATAGCGTAATCGCGGTTAAGAACATCCATTTGGTCATACACTTGTGCGTCCGAAATGTTTTCAGCTCCATTTTCATGAATAATATGAAAAACAACTGGAATTACAAAAGTAGTTTTAGATTGAAAACCATCGTTATCAACTTGCTTGGCACTCTCGAATAATTGTTTGTAATCTTCTTTTAACTGTGGATTATCTGCCCACAATTGTTTCATATAAGTATCTTGTCCACACTGGAAATGGCCTTCTTGAGCCCAAGATTTTGGAACGAATCCCAATAGTATAAATGATACTAGTACGTAAAAATATAATTTCATATCCACCTATTTTAATATTCAACCTAATTATCTCGCTAAAATAATGAATTTAAATAAACCTCCATCACTTTGTGAAAATAAACTAACACTCAAATTTAAGAATATATACCCGATTAAAAAAAGATTTCATCTTCAATTGATTGAAATGACACCTTTACTGATTAAACAATTTAATCAAGTGGTATATAATCGCAGCTATTGCAGCACTCACTGGTATTGTTAATACCCATGCCCATAATAAATTAATGGTAATCCCCCAACGAACGGCGGAAAGTCGCTTTGTCGCCCCTACACCAATAATTGCACCCGTTATGGTATGCGTAGTAGATACAGGAACTCCCATTTGAGACACTGTAAATAGCGTCAAGGCTCCAGACATTTCAGCACAAACACCTTCTAACGGATTTACCTTCGTTATCTTAGTACCCATTGTTTTGACAATTTTCCAACCGCCAAATAAGGTTCCAATACCTATCATTAAATAACAAGAGAAAGCGATCCATCCTGGCATTATCTCATGGAAAATCTTTGTTTGAATCACTGCTCCTTGTCTTAATTCAGCTCCTACAAATTGAGATGTAAATCCTTGATCTAATTTGTTATAGTATTCTGGGTTTAAATGTCTATTGGAATAAATCCATACATTATCATCAGAGTTAAAAATAGTATCTCCTTTTGTATAAACGTGAACGTGACTTCCATCCGCATACTCAGGCTTAAGTTTTCTTAATTTCCCAGAATTCTCACGAAACTCTACTTGCATAACTTCAGAGATTTTAAGGTAATCTGGTACTTCTTCCTTCACTTTTCCATCTCTATAAGCATTACCAAAGACAATCAGTGCTGCACAAATAATACCCATTACCTTTTGTGAATCTGCGCCACCATGTCCAAGTGAGAAAGCAGCAGAAGAAACCAACTGAAGCTTCTTATACATGAAAGATTCTTTATTGTATGTCTTACGTTTTCCATGAACGAGCTCATAATACATAAAGGATAATGTAAATAAAACGTACACTGCAATAACAATATACATCATAACTGGCTTCATATCCATGTATTCAATAGCATACATCATAGAATAGGTAATTACAGCACTAGCTAGTAGCCACCAAAATATTTTTTTCCAGAAATTCCGCTGTAACATCATTAGTGTAAAGATGAAAGCGATAACCCCACCGATTAATGGTGCTAAGAAGATGAATGCGATAATTTTAAACATCTCGGAGGATTGAACCACATCAAAACCAGCATGCGCAACTGCAGCTCCAGCAAAACCACCAATTAAAGTATGAGACGAACTTGATGGTATTCCTAACCACCATGTCAGTAAATTCCAAAAGGTTGCTGCAAGTAGCCCTGCAAGAATAACCCAAAGATTGATTGCATTATTATCTACTGTTTTTGCAACAGTATTACCAACACTCATATCAAAAACCCAGTAAGCGACAACATTAAAGAATGCTGCCCAAATAACTGCTTGAAGTGGTGTTAATACTTTAGTAGAGACAACTGTTGCTATAGAATTTGCCGCATCATGGAATCCATTAATAAGGTCAAATAATAAAGCAATAACAATTATTACGATTAATAAAGTAAGCATCTATAAAAATTAGGCGTATTTAACTACTATTGATTCTATAACATTTCCTACATCTTCACACATATCCGTTGCATTTTCCAACGTCTGATATATTTCACGAAACTTAAGGACTGTCTTCACGTCATCTTCCTTATCAAATAAACGCTCAATATTTGCATCAAATATATCATCAGCCTGATTCTCAGCACTATTAATCTTTATAATACACTCAACAATTTTTTGTGTGTTTTTCAAATTACGAAGTTCTAATACCGCTTTATTAACGGCAAGAACAGCAACATGAATAACATCTGCTAATTGGCGTATACCTTCATCGTATGGATCAACCTTGTAGGTCGTTATCTTTTTTGCAGCATCATAAATGTGATCACAAATATCATCCAATGCTAATGCTAAACTGTGAATATCTTCACGATCAAATGGCGTAATAAAACTCTTACTTAATTCCGTGAATATCAAATGGGTAATGTCATCGTTTTGATGTTCAATATCCTTCATTTCTTTCACTAATAATACTCTTTTGGTTAAGTCAACTTCATTTACCAACTCTATTAACTTAGCTGCAATTCGTTCATTATTTAAACTTGCGTTTTCAAATAATGTATAAAAAATTTTGTCCTTAGGAAGTAGATATTTTATAATATTAAGCGCCATCCTTTTTAAATTAAATTCGGGACAAATTTAAGATATTAATTATAGCCAAACCACCTAAAATCAAATTTGTTGATAAAATTAATACTTCCTATAAGCACAAATCAAAAGCGCCATTCAAATGAATGGCGCTTTTTATTATTTTGTGAATAATATTTCTCTGAATTTTGGTAAAGGCCATAAATCATCTGACACTAGCAATTCTAATTTATCCGCATGGTAGCGAATATCACTAAAATACGCCTTCACGTTATCACAATATACTTGAGCTCTTTTATCCATTTGCTCAATTTTGTTAGCTGCTTTTCGTTGAACCAACATCTCATCACTATATCCCTTCATTTTATTAAGATGAATGGATATTTTTTGAAGCAATTTAAGTTGTGTATCGGCCACCTTTTCAAAATTATCCGGAAATACTTCTTTCATCCCTCGGACATTTTCTATTAACTTATTCTGATAATCAATCACCGATGGAATAATTTTGTTATTAACTAAATCTTCCAATACTCTGGCTTCAATTTGAACACAATACACATAATTTTCATACTCCACTTCCTGACGTGCTTCAATTTCCCTCGCTGTCAAGACTTTCATATCTTCAAAAAGCTCAATCACTTCTTTTCTATTCCATACTGAAAGGGCGCTTGGCGAATCTTTTAAATTACTTAATCCTCTTTTCTCTGCTTCTTTCACCCATTCATCACCATATCCATTTCCTTCAAAGCGGATTTTCTTGGAGTCTTTAATCATTTGCTTTATTTCCTTGAAAATAGCCTCATCTTTCGAGTCTCCTTTTTCAATTCGATCATCTACGTTTACTTTAAATTTCTTTAACTGGTGCGCAACGATAGTATTCAACATAGTCATTGGCTTTCCACAATTAGCAGTTGAACCCACCGCTCTATATTCAAACTTATTTCCAGTAAAAGCAAAAGGTGACGTTCTATTTCTATCTGTATTGTCAAAAATTATTTCTGGTATTTTTCCGATATCTAACTTTAACGCTGTTTTATCTTCTGGCGTCATTTTACCTTTCTTAATACTCTCTTCTAAACTATCCAATACGGAAGAAAGATAAGAACCTAAAAACATGGAAATAATCGCAGGAGGTGCTTCGTTAGCACCCAATCGATAATCATTTGAAGCCGAAGCAATCGAAGCTCTTAATAGGTCTGCGTTATCGTGAATCGCTTTAATTGTATTAACAAAGAAGGTTAAAAATTGCAGATTGGATTTTGGATTTTTACCAGGTGCCAATAAGTTAACACCTGTATTTGTAGATAAAGACCAATTATTATGTTTTCCAGATCCGTTCACACCTGAGAAAGGTTTCTCATGTAACAACACTCTAAAATGATGTTTAATGGCAATCTTCTCCATCAAATCCATCAACAGTAAGTTATGATCATTGGCAAGATTACATTCTTCAAAAATAGGAGCACATTCAAATTGATTTGGTGCCACTTCATTATGCCTTGTCGTTACTGGAATACCTAAACGAATTGCTTCATATTCAAATTCACGCATAAAAGCCGTTACTCTTCTCGGAATAGAACCAAAGTAATGATCTTCTAATTGTTGCCCTTTTGCAGGAGCAGAACCTACTAAAGCACGTCCTGTCATCATAATGTCAGGTCTTGCAGTATATAAAGCTTCATCTATTAAGAAATATTCTTGCTCCCAACCTAATGTCGCTATAACCTTGGTGATATTTTTATCAAAATACTGACAAACAGCTACGGCAGCTTGATCAATTGCTCCTAATGCTTTCAGCAATGGTAATTTAAAATCTAAAGATTCACCTGTGTAAGAGACGAAAATTGTTGGGATACACAATGTTTTTCCGATCACAAAAGTAGGTGAAGATGGATCCCAAGCTGTATATCCACGTGCTTCGAATGTATTCCTTATACCTCCATTTGGGAAAGAAGAAGCATCCGATTCTTGTTGTACCAATAAATCACCACTAAAACGTTCAATAGCTCTTCCTGGTCCAACTGGTTTAAAGAAAGCATCATGTTTCTCTGCTGTTGTTCCAGATAAAGGCTGAAACCAATGCGTATAATGAGTTGCGCCTTTCGTTATCGCCCAATCTTTCATTGCTGATGCAATTTGATCAGCTATATTTCTGTCGAGTCGTTGCCCATTTTGGACACACTCTGTCATCGATTTAAAAGCGTCTTCTGGTAAATATTCTCTCATCACTTCTTGATGGAAAACATTTTCTGCAAAAACCTCAGAAAGTTTTCTAGGAAAATCAACTTGAAGTGGCGTTCGACCTAATGCTTCGATATAGGCTTTTTGTCTCATGGAGCTCATAGTTTGTTTTTTTTTACAAAAATACAAAAAGACCCTACAATATATTACACGTTGTTAATAAAAAAATAGCTTTTTATTGAAACTACCCCTTAAAAAATAGGGGTCATACTTATTTTTCAAAAAAATTCCAAAGATTATCCTTTGGAACAGGAGCTGTAAAAGTTAATAACTCTTTCGTGGTTGGATGCGTTAACGTTAATTTTCTAGCATGAAGGTAAATCGAGCCATTTTCATTCGATCTTTTCGCTCCATATTTTAGATCACCTTTAATAATAGAACCAACATTTGATAATTGACAT
Organism: Taishania pollutisoli; assembly: GCA_040394775.1. GTDB lineage: Bacteria > Bacteroidota > Bacteroidia > Flavobacteriales_D > Crocinitomicaceae > 40-80. The sequence goes on along the minus strand of JBEBRN010000044.1, from coordinate 14,280 downwards.
CTGATTTGGTGATGACGGCCTGTAAAGAGTTCCACTTCTAAAAGAAAGTATTTATCAGACGAACGTAGTCTTTTATAATGTAATTCAGCTCTTTTAGCTCCCTTCTTATCCTCAGAAACGACGTACGATTTATTTTGCTTTTCATTTTTATGAAGATAATTAATCAAAGTGTCTTCACTTTTCTTTGGTTCATTCTCAACCACCGCCCAATATATTTTCTTTGTTTCTCGAGTTTTAAATTGTTCACTCAATCGAGATAGTGCTTTAGAGGTTTTTGCAAAGACAACGACACCACTGGTTGGTCTATCCAATCGATGTACCACCCCACAAAAAACATTCCCTGGCTTATCGTATTTCTGCTTTAAATATTCTTTGATTAAATCGGGAAGTGTTTCATCACCCGTTTTATCCCCTTGAACAATCTGAGATGGCAGCTTATTAATGACTATAATGTGATTATCTTCAAATAAAACCTGTGATTCTTGCATTATTAAATGAGTTTAGAAGTGTTATTGACTTCAAATTAGCGTAAAATATCTTCAATCGTTTCAATAGAAACACTATGGTATGCATTTTTACTCTCATTAAATATCTTTCTTGCATACGCTTTGTTCTCTTTTGTTTCTGCCAAACGAATGTAAATAGGCTCTAAGAACTTCCTCCGTCCTACTTTACCTAAAAACTTCTCCATTGCTGGAAATGCTGGTTTATAATTCACATCGATTGCTAATAAAAACCATTCGGTTTGAATTTCTGCATTGTTCCATGAATTAAAGTCGACCCACTCATTTAGCTGTTCCATTTTCTTCAACGAAATACTTCTTGGCATTTTACGTAAAAATTGCATCCACTCTTGTGTATCAAACTCTGCTCGTTCGAGCGTGTATTGATTTTTATTAATAAACAATATCTGTGACAATGATTTTGAATCGGATACTAAAAGAGCTAAATTCTCCATGGTATCCATCTTCTTTGTCTTCGGTTGAAATCTGTCCTCTGGAATTTTTTCACCAAATACCCACTCATCAATATTCATTAACTTATCGATTCCTTTGATTTCATTCCGTAGGTAAACCAAAAATTCATCTGTGCTGATTGTTCTAAATCGGTATTTTTCAAAATATTTTTTGATAAAAGCATCCATTTTTACTCTGCCTATTTTCTCTTCTATTGTCTTAAAGAAGAAAGCTCCACGTCCGTAAGGAACAGAAGTCATTCCATCATCAGGATTCAATCCAGTGAGAGTTGGTTTTAATGGTAGTAAATAATGCTTGTTTTGCTTTTCATAATATGCTTTTTCAACAATATATTCATGCCATTCAATTGTTGAAAGTACATCCGCATATTCTTTACCTTTTAAGTTCTCCATGATGCGGTGTTCTAAATAAACTGTCCAGCCTTCATTCAACCAAAAGTCTTCCCATGTTCTATTGGTTACTAGATTTCCTGACCAAGAGTGAGCCAATTCATGTGCAATGACAGAAATTAAACTCTTATCACCAACAATTACTGTCGGATTTAAGAATGTTAAACGGGGATTTTCCATACCTCCAAAGGGAAAGGAATATGGAAGTACCAAGACATCATATCTTCCCCAAACGTATTTACCACAAAGTTTCTCACCATATTTCAACATCATAGGTAAATCACTGAGTTCATTTTTGACCGAATCAACCCAAGGAGTTTCTGCATAAACCCCTGTGTTATTACTTGTTTTTCTAAAAGAAATATCCCCCACTGCTAATGCAATTAAATAACTCGGAATTGGTTGAAGCATATTAAAATGATACTTACCATCCGTATTTTTAGATTGAGGATTAGTTGCACTCATCAATGCGAGTAAATCTTTAGGTACTTCAATTGTTGCGTCGTAAGTGATTTTATTGGACGGTACATCTTGTATTGGAATCCATGATCGTGTCAAAATTGCTTCTCCTTGTGTGTATAAGAAAGGAGCTTTTGTCATAGTTTGATTAGAGTCTAGCCAACCCAATGCTTCACTGTTTGGATTAGTTTTGTAGTAAATGTTAATGAACTTATCATTTTTACCAACACTCACAATTAGTGGAGCTCCTAATACAGAATCATTTTTTTCTAATTTATAATCGACTTCAGTTTCATTCTCTTTACCTTTTGTTACTTTAAGAATAGCCAAATTCTTAGTATCTAAAATAAAAAAGTTAGTTCCATCGACATGTTCAATTTCGTGACGAACAACACCTTTTAGAACTTCATTATGAAAATCAACTTGCAGTTCAAGTGAAATATGTTTCGTTCTAACTTGATTCACATTCGAATAAGAATGATTAGTTACTTTAATAATGTCACTCAACTTCTGACGCTCAAGGCTCGATTGACAGGCAAATAAAATAAAGATGGAAAGTGATAAAAATAATTTCATATTAAATAGAAAAAGCCACCTACCTAAAGGTAAATGGCTTATAAAGTTAGTTAATAAAATTAAGCATTTATAATTTTTAAAGCAATTTCAGCAAGTTCCTTTTGTGAAAGCTTCAGTTTTTCTTTCGAAAAATTCATATCGCTTACATTGTTAATTGGAATAAGATGAATGTGCACGTGGGGTACTTCCAGTCCAACAACAGACAAACCTACTTTCTTGCACGGAAATGCTTTTTTAATTTGAATAGCAACTTGTTTTGAAAAGGCCATCAATTCAGCCAATAAATTGTCGTCAACATCAAATATATAATCTATTTCTTGTTTTAGGATAACTAAAACGTGACCCTGTGTAAGTGGCATTATATCCAAAAATGCAAGACACGTTTCGTTCTCTGCAACAATATAAGCAGGAATTTCACGATTAACAATTTTTGTAAATAAAGTTTCCATCTTATCTTGAAATTTCGACTATTTCGAATTTAACCACACCAGCAGGTGTAATAATATCAGCTATATCTCCAACAACTTTGCCCAACAATCCCTGTCCAATAGGTGATTCAATTGAAATTTTCTTTTCTTTTAAATCAGCTTCGTTTTCGGCTACAAGTGTATATTCAACCATCTTACCGTTTTGGACGTTTTTAATTTTCACTTTTGATAAAATGAATACTTTTGAATTGTCCATCGTAGATTCATCAATTAAACGTGCGTTGGCAATAACACCTTCTAGTTTAGCTATTTTCATTTCTAAAAGACCTTGTGCTTCTTTTGCAGCATCGTATTCTGCATTCTCTGACAAGTCACCTTTATCCCTAGCTTCAGCAATTTGATTTGAAATAAAAGGGCGTTGAACTGAAATCAATTCTCTAAGGTCATCCTTCAATTTTTTTAACCCTTCTTCTGTATAATAGTTTAATTGTGCCATTCTAAAATAGTTAAATTAATACGCAAAAAAACAAGAGAGCCAAATGACCCTCTTGTTTAAAACAAAGATATAAAATTTAATTCAGATTATAAGCTAACTGCTAATCCAATTGTGTGAATCAAACCAAAAGGGCTTGACATTCTAACAGCATACTCAATACCAAGAGCAGATTTAGATTTAGTAATTGCATCTATAGAGAAACCAGCCGTAAATCCAGTTAGAGCATTTGTTCTATTCTCAACACTAAAAATATTTTTCTCGTATACATATCCTGCTCTAAGATTAAAAGCGATTTTATCAGAAGAAAGTCCATAATCAAGTCCTAGTCTTATTTGGTCATCACCAAATGAATTGGCAGTGAATGCAAACATAGGAGTCAAGATATGAGCAATAGCTGACTTTGACTTACGCATAGAGTTAGAAGTACCACTTTCAACTTTAGATGCGCTCTTTGGTTTTTCTCCATTCAAGAAGATGTCATAAGAAACTCCCATACTTAACAGCGATGGTAATTCAAAGCTTTGTGTACGTTGTGTAAGACTTCCAGTTGCTCCTGACTGTACATATTCTGCTTGGTATTGAAATCCATCACCTTTATAACGCATAGCAGGACCAACATTCTTAAGGACGATACCAATCTTTAAACGATCATTTTTTCCAGTTTGATAACGAACACCAACGTCAATTGCAACACCAGTAGAAGAGGCATTAGAAATACTTTCGTTGATTACTTTCACTTGGATACCACCATGAATAGACGGTGTAAACATCTTTGCATATCCTAAAGAGAATATATTCACCTTAGGAACAAAAACACCAATACCACCTTCAGGGTTATCGACAGTCGTACGAGTAATTTCACCGAAATTCATCGATTGTAAACCAACACTAATAACTCCAGCATCACCAATTCTTTGAGCAACACCAGCAGTAATGAAATTAATCTTAGCATTACCTAACCAATTCGTATAATCAGCTTTAATTTGTGTTTTTCTAACTGTTGCTAAACCAGCAATGTTAATAAATGTACTTTCGATACCATTAACAGCAGAGACATTAGCATCACCAACAGCAACACTTCTTGCCCATGGATTAACTAATAACTGTGTGCCTCCTGCAGCACCAACACGGTCTCCATTACCTGCTCTTAGTACGGAGCAACTCAATAATGCTGCTCCTATAACTAATCCATTTAATATATTTAATTTTTTTCCTTTCATCTTTGCAAATTTTCAAGATTAAATATTTTCCATGTCTGGTTGACGCATACCTCCGAAGAACTTCACAACAACTTCTCCTACGTTAGGAACATTGACATGAATTAAATACACTCCACTAGCAATTGGAATACCCTTGTTATTCTTTAAATCCCATTCTACCGATGTGATAGGACTATCTTTCTTAAATGTTCGGATAAGCTTTCCACTGATGTTGTATATTTTTATATCACACTTATCAGGTAAGTTAATAATCTTTACACGTGTATCTAGTCTATTGTTTTCGTAAGAAGAATAAGCGTAGTAAGGATTAGGTACCACATTAATGATACTCAATGCCTCGGCCATTACGACATTACTACCAATAATCGGCGCGTAATTATCTAGAGAGAAACTAAACATTGGTTTAGTATCATTTCTATTTGTTCTAGAGAATTCAGAATACTCTTTATTAATATTCACATCAATAGTTACATCTGATTCTAACATTTTATGTCCTTTCACTCTCAAAGGCATATATACCCATGCAAGTGATTCATACACTTTCTTAACTACTAAACCTTGTCCCGAAGTCATGTTATCGTAAATCCAAGTGTTACCTTCAGTATAATAAGGACAACCTGAACCATTGATATTGTATCCAAAGATGTAAACAGGCTGCATACCACCCAAAATAGGATTTCCAGCATTATCTGTTGTTCTGTCAGATGGATTCCAAATCATATCAGAACCACCATCTGAAGATAAAAATGAGTTCTCACCAAAACCTATGTTCAATCTCATTCCTGTTTCAAGATCAATTGCATAACCAGGGAACCAACCTAAACCATATGTTCCATCATTCAACGAATTACCATTCTTGTCTACACTTGGAGAATTACGTAATACCCCAGGTTTAGCATCACCAATACTTAAATTAGCAAGTCGATTTAATTCAAACACAGTAGCCTTAGTCCATTGAGACTTATCAGCAGTAATTACCAATCTAAAGCTAGGCAATCTACTTGGTTGTAAGTTATTAAATAACGATATAGGTGAAGGACTAATCCCTGACAAGTGAGAAGGATGAGCAACTGGTCCAAACTGATTTTGTGTATTAACAAAACAGTGAGGAGCAATCATACCACCTAATATTTTTTCAAATCGTTGGTCTTTATCACCACTAAGGTCTTCATAAAACTTAGGAGAAGTATAGATAGGATCTCCATCAACATCTTTCTCATCAGTTGTCAGCGTTTTTGTACCTGATAGAATCCAGTTTGTAGGATAATAATCTTCCGTATCAAAGACACCTGTCAACCATTGTTTTGTAGAATCTGAAAAGGATATAGAAGAAGAAATGATATCAGTTGTTCTTTCTTTTTCTGTAGACATCGCTTGAGTATTACTTCCATTGTCATAATAATACAAGTTCTGTAATATATCAATTGAAATACCCCACTCAGGAATTAATTGTTCATTTCCAACTTTAATGGTATTTTCAGAAGACACAGTGTCAATTAGCGAACCTCCCTTAGATTCATATCTATAAACAGTCCAAGAAGCAGTATCTGTTTGGAAGTAATTTCTAACATAAATCTGTGCATTAGATGGCAAATCATATTTATTAAACTTAACTTCATAATAACCACCTGCAACGTTTAGAGGATCCACAATCTTAACATTCAATGGTCCATAACCTTTCTTGTATGTTGGCTCTGAAATAAAACCATTTGCTAGAATTGTATTCAGCGAGCTTTGCGTTAATTGTAAAGCCATTCCACCATTTCCATAACCATCTATCGCAGTTATCTCTGGAACATCACCATAAGAGCTACTAATACTAGAACCGTTTACTTCAGGAGCAGGGTTATGAGGAATAGCAGTACTTGGAGCAATAGCTGTTCCATCAGGATTAATACGTGAAGAAATATACGGCATCTTTTGACCATCAAGATTCGTTGCGTCATTTTGCTTGTACTCTTTGTACATATTTACAGCATAAGCAACAGCCACATAATAGTATTTTTTATGATTAACTAAAGTACGAACGCCTTGAGCAAATAAATCTTCAGTAATCTTAAAACTATGCTGAATTCCTTTATTCTCGCCTTTTACTTTCAGATTACCATTTATGATACCTAAATCCTCAATTAATTCAAAATTAATTAAAGTCTTATAATCATTCTTAATGTCACATTGTGCAACTAAACGAGCTTTGTCATTATCAAAGATATCAGAAACTGATACAGATGCATCTTTCAATTGGAAGATTTGGTAACCTTCAAATCGGTAGAATTTATCATAAACTTCAGTTCCACCTGGAGGATCTACAATATTAATTTTATCCTCTTGTTCATACTTTTCACGATAGTTATTAGAGTTTACTGGGTTAGTTAACATTAACACCAACTCTTGATCTAATTCTTGTACCGTTAAAGTAGGTGCATTTGGTGGATCTAATAATTCAAAACAATTATCAAATAACGCCTGTGCTTTTGTATCCGCAACCTTAAGAGCTCTAACAGAAGCTAATAAATCACCTTCAACAGAACGAGCATATACGAAACCAACAGTAATATTATTTATAGCACCTGGCTTTAATGTAAATGGACCTGCAGACTGAACAAAACGACGGTCACCTGGTTGGTTACTACCACCATTTCCATCGGTATTATTTTCTGCCCAATCAGCAAAAGAAGGAGCAGCACCAGCAGTTGACCAGTTTAAAGGATCTGAATCACCTGGGAACATATAATCCGCATGAAGTCCAACTCCAAAACCATCTCCACCATAAATCATGTCATCCCCATATCTCCACTTACCTTTCATGTAGTTATAGAACTGAGCAGCAGTAGAAGGGTCTGCCTTAGCAGCAGCAGCACCATTAATATAGTATGAGAAACGCTTCATTCCAAAACGCTCATTATCAATAATTCCATCATTATAACCAATTCCTAATCCTTTATATACAATTCCTGAGTCAGCAATTGCTTGGAAAACATCCATAGGAGCGTCTAAACCAGTAAGTGTATCTTTATATGGACCGTAATTATCTCTACCATCACCATCTTGGTAAGGTCCTTCGAAGAAGTCAACACCAATTGCTGGAGGATTCGCTCCATAACCTGGGTTACCTTGGTAATCATCATCATAATTATCACCGTTATAAGCATATCCTAAACCTCTAGATACATCACAACCAACATAATCATCAAATGCTCCACCTAAGTCAGGGTCAACATATTGTGCGAAATAAGTATTGTATAACGTCTGAGTACCACGGTTGATCATCTCATAGTTATAGAAAGTCATGTTGTTAATTTCATCCGATGTAGTAAAAGAGAATGCTTGAGCACGAATTTCCATACCAATTGGATCTCCATTTGAAGAAGTATGGATATTTCCTTTATCGTTAAAAACCCACCAGTTTGTTTCGTCACCAAAAAGTGAAATACGACGGTCACTACCACAAGTAATGTCATCACGTCCTAATATATCATCAAACCAAGGATAGTCACCATCTTCCATAGGATTATAGTTACCATTTCCTGTAGTAGCTAATTCTTCAGGTCTATCGTAGAAAGGAGCTAAATAGTGGTCTTGACCAAGCGTTGGGTCACCGTGAGCAGGCCAATTTAAAATTCTATCCAAAGATTCTGCAGAAGGCTCAGCAACTGGTTCAGAACCTGCTTCTATAAGACCATTACTAACTTCCCACCAAATACTAAACTGAATAACTTCAGCTTTCGTAATTGTGAAGAAGTGGTCATATTTCGCACATTGCTCTGGTAAAATAGAAGCTTCACCAAAATCACGTCTAGCATCATCTCCAACAGAATAACTAGGATCGTAATCTCCCGTTCCTAAATTAACTGTTAAAGGGCCTGTCCAGAAATCATTTCCGTCACCGAAAGTAGTGGCTGCCAACTTCAACTGATTGTTAACGTCAGTACCTCCCATCCAAAGAGCTGCAGCATAAATAGCTTTTCTCTTTAGACCGATATCTACTTTTGGAACTTCGTAACCAGCATTACCACCATTGTGATAATCACGGAATAAAACTCCATTCGTATTTAAAACGGCACGAACGTTATTAAATTCCATCGTCAAAGCAGCTGTTGCAGGAGCACAGTTAGCTTTCCCGTCAAAACCATTCTGACCACTTTTACCTCCGTAGCCTTTATCCTTACCTTTATAGTAAGCAAAAGATGGGATGGCGAATGTCATCGCCATTATCATCAATAAATATTTAATTCTAACTTGCATAATATTGATTGTTTCGTTTATTAAAAATCAAATTTAACACCTAACCTTATCTGACGCGGCATACTAATATTTGAAGCATTTTGTATCTTCATTGTGTAATAATCTCTATAAGAAGCCACGTCTAATTGAGATTGGATTGCCAATTGATATTGAGCTGCTTCAAGATATCCATCATCATTCCAGTTACCTGTTGCTCTGTACACATTAATAACGTTCATATGGTTCAATAGGTTGGTAATTCGTACATAAACTTGTAGATAAGTCTTTTTACGTTTATCAACCGCTCCTTCAGCAGGTTCTTTCCCCATTGTCAAAGGAATTGTTCTGTCAATTTGAAGATCCATTCTATAAGTCCAAGGTAATCTAGAACCATTTAATGTTCCTGATAGACCAGCAGATTGAGGAGATAAACTACCTTCATCTGTAATACTTGTTTGTGCGGAGTAAGGTGAACCAGAATAAACGTTCATCAAAATATTTAACCCCATGTTCTCAAACAACTTTACATCTTTAATGCTAGGACCATTGTAGTTTTTACCTTCTCCGTAACGATAGTCAACAGAAATAGCGATTGCATGTCTTCTATCGAAGTCGTAAGGGAATATATTTCTTAAGTTAGGTTGACCAGCGTTAATCAATCCGAAAGCAGATGTTGCATCAGAACCTGTACCCTCAGCAAATTGAAGAGTATAGTTAGCTGTCAAACGAATGTTACCGATTCTTCTTAAGTCGTAAGATAAGATAATACCTTTAACTGTTCCAAAGTCTCTGTTTCCAAATGTTTTATATGTTCTTGGATAAGCTTCTTGAATATTAACCAACTGTACTACATTACGTTGTTCACGGTAGTAAGCAGAAATCTTGATAGATGACTTCTCTCCTATTGCTTGTTGGAAACCGATTTCATAATCAATTGTTTGCTCCGGTTTCAAATTAGGATTATTTACAATTGCTGAACGGTTTTTCAAGAATTGGTACTCAACAGGATCGAAACGTAAACCAGTAGTAGGTCGTTTTGTTAAGATATCGTAGTGAGCACTAAATAAAGCATTATCAGAAATTGGGAATGCAAATGAAATACGTGGCATTATATTAATCTGTGGTTTGTAAGAAGTGAAAGCTTCAGCAGTTACCACTTGATTGTTTGGATCTTTTAACCATGGTGCAATACCAGCAGAACCTCTGATTAACTTAGGGTCATCCACCACGTCTCCGTCACTATTAAACCAAGTGTCACCTTTTCTAAAACCATTAATTGCAGTTGGATTGTTTACATCATTTACATACACTACATAGTCATCACCTATACTCGTAGGAAGATCTTGTGCCCATGTGTACCCCATGTCTTCAGCTACCTTTCTAGCTTCACCAACAGTATAAGCATTGTAAAGTAAATATGGATCTTTTAATACTGGCTGATTTGCGTCAAAGATGTCTGCACGAAGACCAATATTAAATGTCATGTTCTTGAATTCAAATTTATCCATTGCATAAACAGATGCATAAATCGGTTGGAAAGCTCCTACGAAACGTTCGTAGTTTCCATTTTTATCATACTCGTTAAAGTATTTATTAATATCTGTTGTTCCTTTTACACGTTTTCCTGTATGGTCATATCCCCAATAAGAGACAAAAGAAGAACCTGAATTTAATAATTCATCAGCAGAGAACATATCCAATGAATACATATTAGGATCGTAAGCATCGATATCTACAAATGTGCTACTTGCTCCAGACATTCCTAATTTCTGACGAAGATTGTAATCAAAGAATGATTGCTCATCTCCGTTTTTCTGTCCACCATATTCACCATTGTGAGAATAAGCATATCCAGAATTCAATCGGTTGTAATTAACAATTTGAAGTCCGTTTTCAATTGTAATCATTGGATTACTCAAGTCTAATTCACGGATATGGAAGTTTGCCAATTGTCTAGCTATTGTCCACAATCCTACAGGACCATTACCATTACCAGATTGGCTAAAGCCATTTGTAAAACCTCTATCAAAACGTTGTTCAAATTCAAAACCTAAAGTAATTGAATGTTTTCCAGCGGTAACAGTACCTGATCCGGAAATACGTAGTTGCTCATTTGATTGCATAGAGAAACCGTTGTAAGGAGCACCAATGTTATACCATGTATTATATACGGCTCTTGGGACATCACCATTAATTAAGCCATTACCAATTTGTATTTGAGTAAGGTTTTCATAATGGCCTTCTGTCATATTATCATATATATTATAATATTGACTCGTATATGCAGCTAATTCAGGATTCGTTTCTGAAGGAGTAAAATGAACTTGATTATCTCTAAATCCATTATGTACCGCTGATTGATTTGCGAAATTTATCTCGTATGAGTTTTCTCTATCAATAATAAAAGTACCCACGTGCCCATAATTAAAGAAATTAAATTTATGTTTTGGGTCATAACTGTCCGCTTGAGTTTGAGAGAAGTCAACCATTAAGGTATAAACAAAACTTCTAATCTTTGCATTCTCAGTATTATTAATGAAACGTTGAGTAAAACGTCCATAAGCACGCCAGTCTAATTGATGATTCACACCAAAGTTGGTGAAATTCATTAATGAATTAGCATAACTATATGCTGTACCTCCATTGTAGTTCATTGATCCACCAAAAGACAAGTTTGTTCTAGAGCCTGTAGCTACATCTAATTTGGCAGTACCCGAAATTACTCTTCTTCTCGCATTCATTCTCCAAGGAACTCTTTCGAAATCAGTTTCTCGTAAAAATTCAGCATTTGGATAAGACCCCATTCCTGTTGCATCAGAACGTAAAGGATTCGCAATTAAGTCTTCTCTAACATCTTTCTTAATACGGTAATTTCCACCATTTCCCATTGGACGACTATCCAACATGTCATTATACATGAACGTTGCTAAGAAACCTAATCTTGCTTCTTTTGTCTTTTTACCAGTTGAATCTTTTTTCATCCAAAGCGGTCCAGCTAGAAGGCCTTCAACTAAGTTATATCCAAATTTATCTAATCCGATTACTTTTCCATCGTAGCCATCTTTATCTTTTCCATTAATATAGAAACCAGAAGTTACACCTTCAACACTACCAAAGAATGTTCCTTGAGGACCTCTAGTCGTAACAGAAATAACACCACCAGTAACGTCACCATAAGATGCCGGTAAACCAGAAACGAAAATTGAAATTTCTTCAATTGCCCCTTTAGGGATGTTACTAGAACCTCTAACCTTCACACCATCTATATAGTAATAGTTGTCTTCAGGACGAGAACCACGTATACTAATTTCACCTGTTCCTTCATTCTCAATAACACCTGCCTGGGTTTTCACCATCTCTGAGGCGCTACGAACGGGTAAAGTAGAAATTTGTTCACGATCAATCGTATTTTTTGTACTACCACCCTTATCAATACGTGGCTTTTCATAAACAATTTTTACAGTACTTAAAACACCAGTAAGCAAAATGTCAGAAACATAGTTTGTTTGGTCTGATCTTACGTAAAACTTCTCCAATACGTAATCGGGATAGGATTCATACTTAACAATAATGTCATAGTATCCTGGCTCAAGGGAACGAACCTCAAACATCCCCTCATCATCAGTATAGATACTGGCTTTTGTTGTCTCCCCTTGTTTAAGCATCACTATCGCAAATTCCGCCGGATTTCCATCTGCATCCTTTACATATCCTTTCACATCTCCCATACCTCCTTGAGCTAAGGAATAAGTGGTTGATAATATGATACTTACAATAATTAAATGTAATCGTCTAATCATAAGTCTGATTTAAAATTATACATGCTACTTCTTTTAAAAGTCCGTAAATATAGCTAAAATAGAACACAAACCTAAAATATTCAAAAAGATTTGCCCTGTTTTTAGTTTTTTAATTTAATGCTGAACTTTCTATTTATAAAATTATAAAATTTGTTTCTTTGTGCTATATTAGCAATAAATTTCAATACAAAAAACTAAATTTATTTAAATGTCTTTTTGCTTGATTGAAGAGAAAAAAATGGGTGAAATCCAGTTGATTTTCATGCGAAATTCTTTTATTCTGGATAAAAACATCTTTTTTCTAACTGAGAAAGAGAAAATACGTTTGTCAACATTCACCACGGAGAAGCGAAAGAAAGAATATGTAGGCGTTATTTCATTGAAAAATCATTTTTTTAAAAACGAAGAAATCAATTACGATGAATTCGGCGCACCTTTTCTTTTAAATCAAAAAGATCAATTTATATCCATTAGTCATTCTCATATATATATAGGTATGATTTTAGCCAATTTCAAAATTGGTCTTGATATTGAACTTATTTCAGATAAAGTAATTCGCGTTACCTCTAAATTTATTAATGAAAAAGAAGAAATGTGTTTTGACACTCTTTCAGCGGAAGAGATGATTCGTATTTGGACGATGAAAGAAGTATTATACAAGATTGCCTCTTTTCCTGGACTAGATATTAAAAAGCATATTCAAATTGAACGTAAAGATGACACCTATTGGGGTTCTGTTTTTATTAACGGACAATGGTACGTAACAGAAATTGCTACTTTTGTAAAGGACAACTACATTTTTAGTTTTAATACGAAAGCACTTGTACAAAAATAGAACGCATATTTTCGACCAATTTTCCCAACGAAAAGGGCAAATAGCTATTTTGGTGGATCCAGAGAAGTCGTCGGATGATGAGCAACTAGTTAGTTTAATCAAGAAAGCGGAATTTGCAAAGGTGGACTACTTCTTTATTGGTGGAAGTACTGTTACTAGAAAGGAAATGGAAAAAACGGTTGACTTCCTAAAGAAAAATAGTACTATTCCTTTGGTATTATTTCCTGGTTCTAGTCATCAAATATCACACGAAGCAGATGCTATTCTTTTATTGAGTTTACTGTCTGGAAGAAATCCTGATTATTTAATTGGCCATCATGTGTTAGCAAGTCAAGAACTTCACCAGTCAAGTTTAGAGATTTTACCAACGGCGTATATATTAATAGATGGCGGAAATAAAAGTTCTGTCGCCTATATTAGTCAAACAACACCTATTCCTGTAGACCAAGAACACATTGCGCTTCAAACAGCCATTGCTGGTGCTATGCAAGGAAACAAAATTATATATTACGATGCTGGAAGCGGCGCAAAGAACACCGTTCCTATCAGTTTGATAGCTAGTACTGCTAATGAACTTCCTAATAATCCCATTATTATTGGTGGTGGTATTCGAACCATTGAAGAAATTGAGCAATTTAAAAAGTATGCTAATATTATTGTTATTGGAAATCATATTGAAAAAAGTCCTGACTTTCTATTAGAAATTGCTGCGATGAACAAAAACATTTCACACTAACTATCTATAGGAATGGCAGGTTTTAAAATATGGCTTGAAGCTGCTCGTTTACGAACGTTACCTTTATCCCTTTCTGGAATCATTATCGGAAGTGCAATTGCTTATAATGATGCCATTTTTCGTTGGGACATTTGTTTACT